>CAUJKL010000205.1 GCA_963204995.1 Planctomycetota bacterium
GGGCCACCCAGCATCCGCACTGCCGGGCGAGCCAGCAGTGCCACCCGTGGACAATAGATACCATGCCGCACCGTAAGACCGTCAAACACTACGAAGGCGTAATCGCCTCCCACGAGTTGACCTTCTCGTGCTACCACCGAATGCCGCTCCTCACCAATGACGTCTGGCGAAAGATGCTCGGTGAGTCAATCTCGGCTGCGACCGCACGACACAGCTTCAAGCTCGTGGCTTTTGTATTCATGCCAGAACATGTCCACTTGCTCGTACTGCCGACCGCACTCACGGGTTCTATTTCCTCCTTGCTCAAAGCCATCAAACGACCATACTCGTATCGGATCAAGCAACTGCTAATTCAGAACAACAGCCCGCTCTTGGAACGACTTACAGTTCATCAACGGCCTGGAGTCACCACCTTTCGATATTGGCAAGAAGGCCCCGGATACGACCGCAACTTGGAATCCCGCCCTGCCATCGAAGCCGCGATCAACTGCATTCATCTTAATCCCGTACGCCGAGGGCTCTGCGAGTCGGCCACGGATTGGAAGTGGTCCAGTGCCAGGTACTATCACGATCCGCACTACGTCACCGATCCAGATCTACCACGTATCGATGGGATCACGTTTGACGTGTTGGAGTGACTCGTTACCCGTGGGACGGCACTGCTGGGCGAGCCAGCAGTGCTGCCCCCAATGGGGAAGACGTGGCAAACTGCCACGAACGCCGGGTGCCGGGTGCCGGGTGCCACTGCTGGCTTGCCCAGCAGTGCCGGTCTCAGACAATAAAAAACATGCCGCACTGCAAGACCGTCAAACACTACGAAGACCTATTCGCCGTACGTCGGACAGCACTGCTGGACGAGCCAGCAGTGCCACCCAAAAAGCTAACGCCGGGTGCCGGGTGCCACTGCTGGCTTGCCCAGCAGTGGCAACCAGAAAACTATCGTGGCTTTGCCGCTGGTTCGCCGTGTAATTTCTCTTTCCATTGCTGGATCAATTGCAGAGCGGCGATCGGTGTGAGGGCGTTCACGTCGGCAGCGCGAATCTCGTTCATGAGCGGATGCTCCACGGGAGCGAACAATGTGAGCTGAATATCGCCGCCGCGTTGCTTCTTGCCGCTCTTCGCGATCTTGGCTCGACCGTTGGAATCGAGATGCTCAGATTCAAGTTGGTTGAGAATTTGTTTAGCCCGCTCGTTGACTTCGCGCGGGACGCCGGCGAGTCTCGCAACATGAATGCCGTAGCTTTTGTCCGCCGAGCCTTCGACGATCTTGTGCAGAAAGACAACGTTGTCGTCCCACTCCTTCACCGAAACGTTCAGGTTGCGGACACCGCCCAGCGTGTTCTGCAAATCCGTCAGCTCGTGATAGTGCGTGGCGAACAGGGTGCGACAGCCGATTTGGTCGTGGATGTGTTCGACAATCGCCCAGGCCAATGACACGCCGTCGTAAGTGCTGGTGCCGCGACCGATCTCGTCCAGAATCACAAGGCTGCGATTGGTGGCCGTGTTCAAGATGCGAGCCGTCTCAGTCATCTCGACCATGAACGTACTTCGGCCGCGCGCCAGTTCGTCACTCGCCCCGACGCGAGCAAAGATGCGATCGGCGATCCCGACCGTCGCTTCGCGAGCGGGGATGAAGCTGCCCATCTGTGCCATCAACGTCAGCAATGCCACTTGGCGAATGTACGTGCTCTTGCCTGCCATGTTCGGACCAGTGATGAGCAAGATCATGCCGTCATCGACCGTGGCCAGCGTGTCGTTGGGTACGAAAGTGCCTTGCGGTTCGCTGATGTCGAGTACCGGATGACGGCCGTCGATGATGTGCAGCACCGGTTCGTCGACAGGTTTCGGGCGGCAGTAGCCTCGTTCGCGTGCCAACTCGGCGAAGGAACACAAAACGTCGAGTTGACCCAGCACGTCGGCGGTCGCTCGCAGTCGGCGGCTCGATGCGTGAACCAATTCGCGAAGTTCGAGGAACAACTCAAACTCGAGATCCTTCGCCTTGTCGTCGGCGGACAGAACCTTCTCTTCGTATTCTTTCAACTCCGGCGTGATGTAACGCTCGGCATTCTTGAGAGTTTGCTTGCGGATGAAATAGTCGGGAGCTTTGCTCTGCTGCGCGCTGCTCAACTCGATGTAGTAGCCAAAGACTTTGTTGTAGCCGATCTTCAAGTTCGGAATGTCGGCTTCTTTCGCGATCTTGGCTTGGTACTGCGCGATCCACTGCTTCCCACCAACCGCCAATTGTCGCAACTCATCTAACTCCGCATTAAAACCGTCTTGAATGAAGCCGCCATCGCGACAGGTCAGCGGACAATCGTCGACCAATGCCGCCTCGACCTTGCTGCGAACCTCCGGACACAGGTCAAGCTCGACCTCTAGCTTCTGCAGCAACAAACTCTTGCGCGCGGTCAGTTTCGCTTTGAGCTTCGGCAAACTGGCGAGTGTCCGGCCAATGAATCGCAGATCGCGAGGACTGCAACGTCCGGTCGTCACGCGGGCGAGCAATCGTTCGATGTCATAGACGTCACGCAACTGCTCGCGTAAGTCCCGTCGCAGCGTTCCATCGGTGATCAACTCTTCAACGGCGTCAAGCCGCTCGTTGATGGCGTCGCAACCGGTCAGCGGGCTGGCCACCCATTCGGCCAACATTCGTGAGCCCATCGCCGTAACTGTCCGATCGAGAACCGCGAGCAACGATCCCTCACGCCGTCCTTCGCGCATCGTGCGAGTAATTTCCAGGCTGCGCCGCGTCGCTTCATCGATTTCGAGCGAGCGACCGATACGATAAGGGATCAAGCGATCGATGTGATCGAGCGACGTCTTCTGCGTCTCGCAAAGATAGCCGAGCACCGCGCCGGCGGCACGAATCGCGGAGCTATCTTGTTCGCCGAACCCGAAACCTTCCAAGCCGCGCGATCCGAAGTGCTTGCTCAACCCATCGTTCGCCGACTCGAACGAGAACGCCCACGGTGGCCGCTTGGTGATCAGCATGGAATCGCCGAGATATTCCGGCAGCGGGTTATTGTCTTCGCTGACCAGACACTCCGACGGTCCAATGCGAGCCAACTGGTCGGCCAGTTGTTCCGTGCGAAACACGGCCGCGTGAAACCGCCCGGTCGACAACTCGGCCCAGGCGATTCCAACTTCACCTTCTCGTTTTTTCCCGCCGGGAACGACGGCGGCGAGATAGTTGCTTTCACGAGGATCGAGCAGCGCGTCGTCGGTCAGCGTCCCAGGCGTGACGACGCGTGTGATCTCACGTTTCACGAGGCCTTTGGCAAGCTTCGGATCTTCGACTTGCTCGCAGACCGCAGCCCGGTGCCCGGCGGCGATGATCTTAGCGAGATAACCGTCGAGTTGATGATACGGAAAACCCGCCATCGGGATCGGGTTCTCGCCCTTATCGCGGCTGGTCAGCGTCAGCCCCAGGATGCGCGCAGCCGTCTTCGCATCTTCATGAAAGAGCTCATAGAAGTCGCCCATGCGAAACAACAGCATGGCATCGCCGGCAACTTCCTTGGCATCGTGATACTGTTGCATCATCGGTGATATAGCCATAGTCGGGCATGGTATCAGGGCGCCGCGGGGAAAGGGAGTGGGTAGTCGAAGGCTAGTGATTGCGAAATGCAGGAGTTTCTGTTCTCTTTGATTCTACGGCGGTCAGGCTGGTGAACGAGTATAATGTCGGCACAGGAGCGACGTGATGATTCAATTGACACCCGAACAGAGACAAGCCGTTTCGCAGCAGCACGAATCGCCACCGCGGGCTCGGGATCCCGATGCGCAGATCACCTATGTCCTCGTCCGCGAAGAGGTGTACGAGCGGGCGAAGGCCCTGTTGACGCAAGCGGAAGATCAGGAGTTCGCACGCAACTTGTATCCGCACGTCATGGAGATCTTTGGCCGAGCGGGCTGGGATGATCCGGCGATGGACGTGTACAACGAACTCGATCCGCGACGACAACCATGAACGTGCAACGCGGCGATGTGGTTTTGGTCGACTACCCTCACTCCGATGGCGGCGGAACGAAGGTTCGTCCTGTATTGGTGGTCCAGAATGACCGTGACAATCAGCGACTGCTGAACACCATCGTAGTTCAAATCACTAGCACGACGCGGCGGGCGGGCGAGTCCACCCAGGTGCTCGTCGAAGCGTCTCGCCGGAAGGTCAGCAGTCCGGACTGCGACAAGACTCGGTCGTGAACTGCGTAAACCTACTCACGCTCGACAAGGTCCAGGTCTTGCGAAAGATCGGGAGCCTTCCCACGACACTCATGGTGAAGGTCAACGACGGTCTCCGCGCGGCACTCGAGCTGCAGTGATTTTCACAAGAGGACATCGATTGACAAAGTCATGCGGTAAAAATATTCCGATCGCCATTTCGTCGCTTTAATCTTCGAGGTGGCGGTGCCGAATAGTATTCGGTAACTCGGAGGCATTCGCAATGAGTCTGGTTGGTGAGGTGGGGACCAGGAAGTTGAAGGAGGAACAACCTTGGTCACCGTGACGATTAAAGAAGCCCAGGCCAAACTGCCCGAACTGATCGATCATCTGGCCG
The DNA here is from genome assembly GCA_963204995.1 of Planctomycetota bacterium. Classification (GTDB taxonomy): domain Bacteria; phylum Planctomycetota; class Planctomycetia; order Pirellulales; family Pirellulaceae. The sequence continues at coordinate 4,559 of CAUJKL010000205.1, forward strand.
CAGGCGAAGAACTGGTGATTACCCGCGATCAACAACCGATTGCCCGGCTGCTGGTCACCGAGAAGCCAAAACGGAAGCCCCGTCAGGCGGGCAACTGCCAAGGGCTGCTCGTCATCGTCGCCGATGATGACGAACACCTGCAAGACTTAAAGTTCCAAGTTCCAAGTTCCAAGTTCCAAGTTCAATCTCCAGCTTGCACCCAGGCTTCGTTGAAGGCGGCGTGCTTCATGCTCTTACCGCCGGTCACGAAATAGCTGTAGATCGCGTGGATCTGGCCGTTATTGCCTTGGATCACTGCTGGATAGTGGTACTGCCCAGCGTCGTGCTTCTCCAAGTGCCTTGTCCACTTCCACGTTTTCCCTTCGTCGTTAGAAATGGACACGGCTAAACTATTCCGGCCGGTGGTGGTGTCGTTATAAACCATCAGCCAATGACCGTTGGCCAACCGCACTCCGTCGACTCCCGCGCCGGGGTTCGGCAACTCCGAAACACCCACCGGTCCCCAGGTGAAGCCATCGTCTTGCGACTCGCAGACGCGAATGCGATCGAGCGGTCCGTTTTCTCGCATATACGCGACGAGCGTGCCGTCATCGCGGCGCAGCACGCTGGGTTGGATGTTGCCGAATCCGACGAGTGGCTTGCTGGCGAACCAGGATTTACCACCGTCATCGCTGATGGCCATGATCGAGATGGAAAACGTATCCGTGTAGAGCGGCAACAGAATCCGCCCACTGGGCAAGACTGTCGGCTTGCAGCGAGGTTGCCAGCCAAGGCGTTGATACAACTTCTGGCCGAGCCGTTTACGGCCTTCTTCAATCGCGGCTCGGTTGTTGTCGCTTAACAAAGGTTCAACCTTTTCGAGAAGGTCCGCCAATACCTTGATCGCGTCCGATTCGAAATCATCGGGCTTGAGCAGGATCAAGCCATGATCCTCCCACTGAGGCGAGCCGGGTGCGGTGTAGTTAGACGCTACTTTGAAATTCGTCAGACACGACTCCCACGTGTTCGCCAAGATGGTGGGCCAGAACAGCCATAACCGCTCGTCCGGCCCGATCATCATGCACGTGTTACAGTCGGGGAAGCCCGGCGTATCCGCCATCAAGAATGCGTCGCTCCATCCATCGGTGCCTGTCCTGTGTCGCGAGCCATACACGGCGACATCGTCCGCCGATCGCTCGCCCGAGCCGCGATACCAAGAGACCAGCAGGTCGCCATTGGGACACTCGACAATGCCTGGGGCGTGGTTGTGTTCGGCGTGCAGCGGGAAGACTAATTCAGCAGCGTATTCAGGTGCTGTCGGGTCGGCCGCGATCACTGTCCCGGCGAGAACCGCAAAACAACAAGCGAGAGTCGATGCGATGAGTGACTTGGGCATGAAGGTTATCCAGTGCGAGCGGCGATCGCAATTACTTATTGGGCGGATGGGTATTTATGGGGCGGATGGGCGGCCACGCTCGTCGCTCCGAGTTGGACATCGAACCACTTGGCCAGCGTTTCGACTTCTTCATGAATTGTCGGCCACGGGTGCCCGCCAAGCTGCTTGACGATCAACTCAGCCGGAACGCCTTTCGCTTCAAGCGCCGCCAATAAGGCTCGAGATTGCTGAATTGGCACCAGTGGGTCGGCGGTGCCGTGAAAGATCAGAAACGGAGGAGCGTCTTCGGTCACTCGCCGTGCGGGCGAAATGGCGATAACGCGTTCGCGAGCTTGTTCTTCATTGAGTTGATCGATGCCCTCAGGAAACGCCAAGCCTTTCAAGAGCGTGCCGATACCGGGATCGTTCTTGGGATCGATTTCGCGACCGCCATAGTTCAGGAAGTCTGTGGGCGGAAAGAATACACCAATCGCCTTTACCGAGGCGTCATCTTTGGGCGAGTTTTCGGTCGTGCGGCCATTCGTCACTGCTACAAGTGAAGCAAGATGCCCGCCCGCAGATGCACCGACTAAGCCCAACTGGCTTGGATCGATTTCGTAATCCGCGGCATGACGCTTAACCCACTGGATACCTTGTTCCACGTGAGCCACCATTTCGGGAACGGCGAATTTCGTGACAGAGCCCGGCCGAATCGCAAAGACGGTGTAGCCGTGCGCGGAGAAAATGTCGAACATCCGCGCCCGCTCGTGATCGCGGAGCTTGCCACGACTCGAACTCCATGAACCGCTGATTACATCCACGATTGCCAGACCATTCTTCTCGCCGGTTGGCGTGAAGATGTCCATGAGCAACCCGACACCATGTGCTTCGCCGAAAACGACGTCCATTTGCTGGCGATAACGGCTATCCGATTCGGCCGCAGGGCACAGTCCGATCGCCAACAACATCGCGCACATCCCGAACACGCAACGGATCGAGCAACGACGGCCCAGGAAGCAAAGACCACCCAGAGCGTGACGCATGGAACTTTTCTCCTTAGTTCTGCCGATCTGGTTGCGGGCTCTGCTCGACGAGATTCAACGCCTGTTCGATCAAAATCTCGCCCGTCATCTCGCCCAGCGACGTGCGTGACACATAGTCGTAACGCGGAAAGCTCTTGAAGTCGACTTTCGTGAGAATGTAGCCAAACGCGTCGTTGGTCAAACCGAACAGTAAATTGTGTTCGCCGCGCATCTTGCGTTTGAGATAAAAGCCGATGTTCGGTAACGCCTCGCCGGGGATCGTCAGGATTTGAGCCGTGCCGAGATTCACCAGATTGACCCGCGTCGTAACACTGCGATCCTCGTTGTGCGGGTAACGAAGCGGCGAGTGGAGGACGACTGCCCAGAGCGTATCAGATTCGACGGGGAACCGCACATCGATCGCTTTACAAAGCAGGGTTGGTGATTGCTGCATCGGCTGATTGTCGACAAGACGCAGAGCCTCGTCGGCCATCGTGTGCCCGATTCGCAAGCACTCGTCCCACGCGCGATGGTCATTCCAGTAGCCGCGTGTTGCGTCTTGGGGATGATCGAGATCGCGATTGTCCGCCGTGACCATGCCGCCCTGTGCGCCGTTCACGAACATCGCCAACCCGCCGACTTTCGATTCGATGCGTTCGCACAAGGGCCCGATCAAATCGGGACTGACAATGCCTTCACTGGAGCCGAGCACTTCGGGGTGAGTCGCGTAGTTGACGAGTGTCGCAATCGTCTCGCCGTCGGGGGCCAGGGCTTGAATCACGCTCATCCGCCGATCGTAGAGATCGGGAGCATAATAGTTGTACGCGATGCGACCTTGAGCTTCTCCGGTCGCAATGCGTATCGCCGCCGGACGCAGGTTGTCGATCGCGGCATTGATCGCTTCCGCAGCTTTCTGGCAGACGCTGTCGATATAAGCGAGATCGCCGGTATGCCCACCCTGACCGTCCGGAAAGGCATAGCAGTCGGGGGCGCTGTGCGTGTGCGTCGAACCGATGAGAATGTTCTCGGCAGGAATCCGAGGAACTTGCAGTCGCACGCGTTCGCACAAGACTGACGGAAACCCAAGCAGATCGAGACTGACAACGGCCACGGACGTCGAGCCGTTTTGGAAAACGATGGCCCGCGCCGTCAGCTCACCTCGTTTTTCTTTCGCCGGCGAAGTTGGTCCGAGGCCCCCGGAGATCGGCAACAGCGGATCGGGTGTGATCACTCGCATTCCCGTTCCGACGTGCAACTCCGCCGCGGCGATCGTGTTCCCGAAGAGGCCAAGGAAAACGATACCGAATGCGAGCAGTTTCATGGCGGCGCAACTCTCAACTAGTGTTACTACTACTCGACTCGAATGATGGTACACAACGAGTAGGGCAAGCCGTGATAGTCGAATCGCAACTCACTGTAAAAGGCAACGTGACCTTGCTGAGGCTTAGCGACCGATCCCACGAAGGAATCGGACTCTGCCACAAGTTCCTGCGACTCCCACTGCGAGTCGCGAAAGTCTCTCGTCTCCGAGTGTGCCACCCAGAGGCGCGCGAACTTTGGCTTCACGGACGAGTTGACCGTGAGTAGTGAAGTGCCATCCGCGGTTTGTGAGTACTCCCATCGCAAGGCGGGCAAGGGAGTCTTTGTAACGGCGTGTTGAAAGAAGGCCGAGAGTGTCGACAGGGCAAGTTCATGTCCGCCATCCAAACCGTGCCCTGCATTGGGAACTTGTAGCACGTACTTCGGGCCGACCAGGTCATCCCAATACAAGCTCATCGCGTCCTCGACCCAATACCGATCGTTCGTACCATTGATCAAGAGTTTCGGTAAGGTGAGTTGCTCGCGATAGGTGTACGGGTCCATCATCAGTCGCAATTGTGTATCACGCGGAGTTTCGTCGCCCTCCTTGATCAAGCCTTTGCTGGTGTAGTCGGCAATTTGCTCGCTGTACTTGCCCCAAGCGTCGAGTTGATGCTTCATCTGTGGGCGAAAATTGAGGACGTCGATGACCATCGGAGCCGTGGCGATGACACGCTTGTCCGCGACCGGCGTCAGCCAACTCGTCCAGCCTCGCTTCGACGCGCCCGTGATCACAAAACCTTCGACCGGCGTCTTCCATTCCTGAGCGGCCAACCCCTCGATAGCGTCCATTGCTTTGACGGCACTCTTCACCATCGGAAACAGCAGCGGCCACGTTTCGTCACCGGATTCGAGATACTTTAGCCAAGTGTCGGTGATCAAGTCATCTTCTTTGCGGCCACCAAACAGCGGTTGATTCGGAACCTGATGAATCGTGGCGACACGAGCACCACATAGTTTTGCCAGAATCAGTCCGCGTTGGATGTCTCCAACCCCCGGTCGACCGCCGGTGCTTCCTCCGGTAACGAACAACAACACGTGACCGGGGTGTCTCAGCTCGGCCGGCTCATAGACCTGTAAGACGTGCTTCCAGACGATGCCGTGCCACTGTTGCGAAGTGAGAGCGAGATCATAAACGACGCCCGTCTCAAGTTCTTGTTTTCCGTTCAGTTTCCACTCGAAGACCTTTTCTTCGCGGGCGATGTATTTAAACAGCGCCTGGGGAATGTCGCTCGCGGCTTCTTTAGCAAATAGTCGCGCGGCGGCGGGATTGCAGAGACACACTGATAAAACGAGAAGGCACAAGGAGCGTCTAAACATTAGGGATTCCTAAACGAGGCGTGGAAGAAGGTTTCAGGGCGCAAAAGAATCGGTGCCGATCTCGCAAGCGGCACCGACTGATTCTGATTACACGTCAAGCGTCATTTCGTGGTGAGGTCAATTCGCCCCATATCGGTCGGCTGGCCTTCAGTAACTGTTAACTTAATCTGGGAGCTCTTCGGGTCAGCGTACCTGCCTTTAAGCTTGTCGATGTCTGTATTGATGCTCAGTCCTTCCATTTTTCCCCACACAAATGTTACAACATAGTCGCCTGGGGGAGCACCATCTCCGGCTTCGAAGGTTGAAACAGCAAACTTCCCGTCGGCCGCAGTAACAGCCGCGGGAATGGCTGGAGTCGCAACGTCGATTCCTTTCAAGTCGTTCAATGTCACTGAAAGTACCGCTGCGGGCTGACCATCGACGTAAACTTCGCCGGTCACCGGGAAGGTGGCCTTTCCGTAGTCTGGCTTGCTGGAACAAGCATTGAGAGAAAGGACGAGGCAGCTTACCAGGACCATATAAAGAGGGTAACAACTCATCTATGTACATTGCTCCAAATGAGCGTGAAGCGGACTGCCCACACGCGAAGTTGACAGAATCGTTTCGTCTGGTCCGCTAGTCGGTTATTGTCTCACCACCATCTCGAGTGAAGCGGCCCGCAAACGAATTAACGCTGACGGTCGCGGAGACGAACTGTACCGACCCATCCGCCATCGTGAACTGCGCACCACCAGGGTGGAAACTGTGGAATCCAAATTCTCTGTAATTCGTGCAGTTGATCGCGCACGGCCCATGCGCCAGAGTTGGACCGAGACCACTATACAACGCACCTTCGAATTCATTGTCGCCGTTCAGCGAATCTCCCCATCCGCCACCGTTGGAACCCACGATTTGAGCCTTCGTGAAAGGAAATCCTGTGAGATCGGCGGGTAGTCGACCATTATAGACTTCGTTTCCGCCTGTTCGCTCGCCGGTGATGAACGTGTTAGACGTTCCATCGGTGATCGTAGCGAAGTTTGCATGCCAATTCCTGCCCAGGGCTGGCTGGCGTGTGTGCTCTTGCAGGACGCCAACGCCGTGAGGAAGTGTTGGGTCGCCACCAAGTCGGCGGTAATTGCGCTGAATATTTTCGGTTGCAATGTAGTCGGATGGTGCCGCTCGCCAAGTGAATTTGATTCCAAGCCCAACCGTTGAATCGCCGTCGTAAATTCGATTGGCACCTCCCGGTGCCGAAGGACAAATGAACCCGGGAATCGGGGTCGAAATCAACGCAACATTTGCTTGACCAAGCGGCCCATTTTCGTTGATGGCACCCACGTTGTGGTTGAACTGATCATAAAGTGGTTGTTGCTCGATGAAAGGCAGTAACGCTAGTCCCCAGACCCCGCCATTTATCCGTGGAGCCGCGGAGACCACGTCAAAGAACAACGCCATTGGAAACGCTTTATATGTGTCGTGATAATTGTGAAGCGCCAACCCAATCTGCTTGCAGTTATTCGAACACTGCATTCGCCGGGCTGCTTCTCGCGCGGCTTGTACCGCAGGCAGCAAGAGTGCCACCAGGATGCCGATAATGGCAATCACTACCAGCAACTCAACTAACGTAAAACCTTTGGAAATTCTCGATGATGCCTGTCGTGCGTTCATGCCACTTCTCCCGACTGATGACGAAGAAAAAAAGACCACACAGGAACTGTTCCAAGACCTACAGCGTGACGAGTGGACCCACTCGTTAACCGCAAGTGTAATATAATCCCAGCTTACAATAAAAGTCAACCGAACGGTCGGTCGGCTAGTTCGAAATACGGGCGCGAGGCCGAGAGTCGTTAAGGCGACGCCGGTCGCAAGAGACCCTCGAGCAACAGCTTTGCCGTTTGCTCGGCGATCGCCTCCGCGCTCAACTTGCCGTCGGGTCGATACCACCTGGCAAGACCGAGCACCATCGCAAACAGATTGAGCGTTGCAACAGAGACGTCCAAGTCGCGAAGTTTGCCTTCGGCGCTTAGTTCTTGAAGTGTGTTGCGAACACAATCAAAGTATTGCCGCTTTCGAGCAATAATGGTTTCTCGGTCACGCTCGTTCAGTGCCGCAACTTCTTCGGCCAAGATGGTGATCGCCTTAACTTGGTCCGTCATCCCGGCATGGCGCGTGAGGATGAATCGTAACCTTTGTTCCGCATCGACGATTTGGCTGGCCGGTTCCAAGACTTGGCAGTCGACCACGTCCATGGCGAACTGCATGATTGAAAATAACAGGTCTTGCTTACCGCGAATGTAGTGGTAGAGCCCAGCCTTGGTGAGACCGACCGCCGCCGCAATGTCGTTCATAGAGGTGGCATTGAATCCCTTGGTAACGATCAACGAGGCGGCAGTCCGATAGATCTCGGCTGTCTTGCTCGTCACATCCAAGGGGAGTTGGACTACAATCGTATCACCCATCGTTTTTCGCCATCCCTCAAGGACTTCCCGCGTCTGAATTGCAACTCTCAGGCTTCCAACCGCTAACACTCTAGCGGAGGGTACACAGTGTGTCGAGCGCTCGCCAATGTGAAACTTGATTCGACCCTTCGTCTCGCATCGCCGAGGCGTGTGCGTGCATCCCGAATGCATTATGCTTGAGGCCGGGCATAATATCGCGTGGAAGGATCTCGGTGGAACACATGAAAGACATAGTCAGCCGCAGAGCCTTCTTGTGTACAGCGGAGGTGGCT
>CAUJKL010000206.1 GCA_963204995.1 Planctomycetota bacterium
GCGTTTCGCTACGACGATCAAACTCGGCAAGTTTCGCTAATCGGGCCTCGAACTGCTGTCGCTGTACAGTCTCGTCGGCGGATCGCGGTCCCATCGGCTCTTCGAGGATTACGCGACGCTGCTCTTCCAGATCCTGCTGCAGGGCATCGAGCAGTTCCGCTTGTTGCTCGTCCACACCGAGTTCTTGCCGGACTTCTTCCAAGTCGATAAGCAACCGTCCTCTGCCACCGAAGAAACTTCCAAACCCGCCGCGTCCCCGAGGTTGAGCATCCACCACGGACGACATTGCCACCACGACACAGATCGCGATCAATCCACGTTGCATCATTGCTACGCCTCTCCGAAGGTCAGTCGTTCTCGACGTCAGGTGTGTCACTATTAAACTTCTTCAGGATATCTCGCACAACACTAATTGGCAAAGCGTACGTGGCGACGCGATCCGCGCGGGCGATGTTAATTCCCACCACGTTGCCGCTAACGTCCGTGACGGGTCCGCCGCAGTCTTCGGGTTGGAGCACCGAATCATGCTGAATCACCGCAGGGAAATCGTCCCGGCGTAAACTCAAACTACCATTCAACTGTCCACTCCCGAACTGCGCGTCATCGTAAAAGACATCGGCCGGCGTTCCGAGACGAATCTTTACTTCAATTGGTTTGCCATCCCGAAGGACCGTGGCGGAAACCACTTCTCCGGGACGATAGTCAGCAAGGACGGCTCGCACTTCGTCGATCGTAGTAACTTTGGTCGACATGACATCGACGACGACATCATTGACAAGAATCCCGGCCTCTGCCGCACCGCTATCTGGAAAGACATTGGTGATGACGGCTTGGCTCTGAGTAATATCAATGGCCACTCCGAGGACACCTGGCGTGCCGGCAATCGGACGACTTGCGACGCTGCTCACGCCAATACTGATTGGGCGACCGTTCAGTCCCGGAGTGATCAGCCAGCTGCCCAACGACACTACCTCGTCGTTCGATAGAGAGATTGCATCGAGCTGTTCATCGATCTTCAAGTAGGCTACGTCTGATTCTTTGTCGATCTTTTCAAGTCGTGCATCGAGAACTCGCCCGTCGTGGGTTTTGCAGGTCACGGCATCTCGCAATTGGCTCGCCTTGGTCAAGACACCGCCCTCGACAACCGTGCCGAAGGCCACTCGTTTGCCATCGCAGAGGACTTCAACTATCGACTTTTGTGCGGCTACGGCGAGTGGCTCGAAGGCCGTTCGGATTTCACGACCTCGAACAAATCGCTCGCGAGCCAACGCATGTTCGGACGGCTCATCGGAATCGTAAGCGCGGATCTCAAATGATGGCGGTACATGTCGCCACTCCATCAACTTTTTCAACTCGATAATGGTGTAGCCATTTTCGTCCGTCAATTCAAACTTCTCGGCCAAGCGATCGTACAGTTGACGGTAGGCACCTTCAGGTTGTTCGGCGCGCGTGATCTTCCCATCGCGATCGATGTCCAGCTTGGCGAGAAAGCGGCTTTCAGGGATCGGCGGATAGACCTCGCCATCCTTCATTTGCTGCCAACTCTCTTGGAATGCCAACACCGGCCCATGCAAGTTGACGGTCGAAGGTTCGGCGATCCGGCTGTGGATGCCGATGACACGCCCTTGCATATCGAACAGCGGGCCGCCCGAGTCGCCGCTGTTGATCGTGCAATCCGTTCGAATCACCGTCTCGTTCACATCGATAATCCGGCCGAGTCGAACTGGCGGAGTGCGGTCTTTGTCAAAGCCACCTGGATGTCCTGTCGCGATACACCAATCACCTGGCTTGGGATACGGGTAATCGTCCAAAGTTACAATCGGTGCATAAGGCCAAGTACCTTCCTCGGTGATCTTGATCAAAGCGCCATCCGCTTCGGTGTGGAGACCAAGCGTCTTACCCCGTACGGTCGTCCCATCGGGAAACCGAATCGTCGCATTCTTGCCAGGACGATCAGTGACGTGCGCTGCCGTCAAGACGTATCCACTCTCCGTGATCACCACGCCGCTGCCGTGGTTATTCCCAACTTGGACGCCAACGGTACAGGACACAACCTTTGCTGCGACCCTGGTTGCAGCTTGCTCGATCACTCGCAGATCATTGGCATTTCGCGGAACCGGACGGTTCAGGACGAGCAGGTCGTCCAACTCGTCGGCATAAGGTGCCGCGCTGGCGAATACCAACAAGAGCGAAACCGCGAACAGTAGCTTCTTCATACGATCGCTCCCCAGAAACGAGACGACGCTATGGAAGGGACTCCTTTACTTTATCCGCTCGCGACCAAATCGGCTATCGGCAAATCCAAAGTCGTGCTGTGCTGGCCAAACGGTAGAACGGGTCTCCAGGCCCGTCCGCCATATGACGGGCCAGGAGACCCGTCTTACGTTGCTCGCAGTTGAAACCCTTTGCCTGGAAGATGTTTCGCACCGATCACCGGGACATCAGCTTAACAAACTCTACCGCAAACGACAAAATCAGGCACTTGTTCCCGGTTGTCGATCGAACTAAAATCCGAAACTTCTGAAGCTAAAGAAGTTAAGTCCTTACCCCAAGGAAACAAGATGTCTCGTCGGCTTATCTTTCTCGCCATGTGTGCGGCCATGTCGTGTGGGCTCGGTTGTTCCAAGCCCGCCTCCAGCGGCCCCAGCTTTACAGCATCTTCGAGTGGCTCGAATTCCAACACAACCGGCGCGGGCGATACTTCATCGGCGGGCTCAAGCGAGGTAGGTGCGAAGCAGACGGTGGCCTTCGTAACCAACCAGATCGCCGACTTTTGGAAGATCGCCGAAGCTGGTTGCCGAGACGCCGAAAAGGATCTCGACATCAACGTCGAAGTCCGCATGCCGTCTCAAGCCACTGCCGTGGAACAAAAACGCATCATCGAAGACTTGCTGACGTCCGGAGTTCAAGCGATCGCGATCAGCCCGCTGGATGCCGACAATCAGATCGAGTGGCTGAACGGAATCGCCAAAAAGGTTCCGCTCATCACGCACGATTCAGACGCACCGAGCGCGAACCGACTGATGTACATCGGCATGGATAACTATGCTGCGGGCCGAGCCTGTGGCGAGTTGGTCAAGAAGGCCTTGCCGGACGGAGGTGAAGTCATGTTGTTCATCGGCCGGTTGGAGCAAGACAACAGCAAGTATCGTCGACAGGGTGTGATCGATGTGTTGATGGACCGCGATCGCGATCAAGCGTACTACAAGTCACAACCCGATGCGTGGGATCCGGTGGACGGCCCGATTAAGGGAGACAAGTACACGGTTCTCGGCACGATCACCGACCAAGGCAAACCCGAAGTCGCACAGACCAAGGCGGAAGACTCGCTGAACACGTATCCCGAAATGGATGCCATGGTCGGGCTGTTCGAATACAATCCACCCGCCTGTTATCAAGCTCTCGATAAGGCCGGCAAGCTTGGCCAAGTCAAGTTAATTGGATTCGATGAGAACGACGTCACGTTACAAGCAGTCAAAGACGGCACGTGTGCCGGCACCGTAGTACAGAATCCGTATATGTACGGATACGAGTCCGTTCGCGCCCTGAAAGCCTTGCTCGCGGGCGACAAATCCGTGATTCCAGAGTCCAAGTTCATCGACATCCCACCACGTTCGATCACGAAGGAAAACGTCGACGAGTATTGGGCTGACCTAAAAGCTAAGAAGGGCGCGTAGCGAGGACTTTGTTCATTCGTTTAACGGCCAGCCGCAGGCGACAAAGCGGTTGTTTAACGGCAAGCCGCAGGCGACAAAGCGGTTGTTTAACGGCAAGCCGCAGGCGACAAAGCGGTTGTTTAACGGCAAGCCGCAGGCGACAAAGCG
>CAUJKL010000207.1 GCA_963204995.1 Planctomycetota bacterium
CCCGTGTCGACGGTACTACGAAGTCATCTGACTTCCCATCAGCGTTCATGTCAGCAGTGCCCTCAGAGAGGTTCGCTGACCGTTCCACCCCGCAGCGAGGCGATGTGGAAACCAAGGGGCTCTCCCGGTTCTCGCGCTTGGTATGTCAACACCTGCACAGGTTCTCAGACTCCGCCGTGTCCGTCGATTCCTCGCCAATATTGGAATCGCCGATGTGGCCTTCTCCCGGTCAGAACTAGATCGGCACACGGAAGTGATGATTTCGGAGCCGGGTACCCTCTGGGTGGGCTGGCCTGCGTTTCCTCTTGCCGATGCCACACCCGCGACGTTACCATCGCCAGCGTACGGTTTGAGGCCAGAGCAGCTGGCTAAGTTTTCCCTGTAGGACTCTTTCATTCCCAATTCCAAGCCGGTTTATCCCGGCGCTTTCCCTGACCCCTCTGCCGTTCTCCGGCGTAGCTGGTATCCGGCGTGTAAGTAAACGTCCCGGCTGTTCCGCTGAAGCCGGAAATAGAACCATTGCTTGGACTGTCCACGATCGAAGCCGTCAACGAGTCGCCTTCTGGATCCCAATCATTGTCCAGCAGCGTCGTATCGGACGTGGTAACGGTCAACGCTGTATCTACCGACGTGACGTACCACGGATCATCATTTGCAATGGGGCCGCATTCAAAACAATTCGTGGTTCGAGTGATTCGAACAACCGTTGTCGCTGCGACCAGCGGCGAGAATTTCGCATCCTACGACGACCTCGATTACCTACCCCCCCCGATTACCAAACAACAGCCAACGGCGCAGCGATGAAACCATGATCGACTCCTTCGAAGACGCTTCAGAAAATCAGCGTCCGGCTATGTCACGCCCCAATCACGATCGACACGTCATGCACGGTCGGAGGATGGACACGAAACATCCAAGAGAAAGAAAAGAATCGGCAAGCAATTCTCACGCCGCCGAACAACACCGACCTCAAGCTGCCAAACACGATGCGTTCGCGATGATACGCCTTCGAAGTGGGATGTCAATCAACATTCTCAGAAGACTCCCAAAATAACTCTTGCAGCTTGAAATGAAAGTTTCAGCAACGGTGAAGCTGACTCACGGACGATTAACTTCACGGCTTCGGATTGATGAACAGAACTCTCCTCGCTCAATCCAACCCTTGCACAGGAGAGTAAAACGCGACAATGCTCAAGCGGACAATATCCGAGCCTCTGGCATCTCGCGTTTCGCTAAGTTACCATTCTTGTCATACGACTCCCGCCCCAACTCCTGCTGAACGAAGGGTTCCCGCCATGCGTCCGCTTTTTGCTCTCGCCTGCTTCATCGGTGTATTTCTACTCACATCCGCAACCGCCGACGCCCAAGAGTGGACTCGCTTTCGTGGCCCCAACGGGACCGGGGCGAGCGACGCCACGACGATCCCCGTGAAGTGGACGGAAGCCGATTATAACTGGAAGGTGAAGCTCCCAGGTCTCGGCCATTCCTCGCCCGCAGTTTGGGGTGACAAGGTGTTCGTATTGAGCGCCGATCCTGACACCGCGACGCGCTACATGCTGTGTTACAACGTGGCCGATGGCTCGCAAGCCTGGAGCCGCGAATTCAAATCCGAACCGCATCACCTGCACACGCGCAGCAGCTATGCATCGTCTTCGCCATGCGTCGACGCGGATCACGTCTACGTCGGCTGGTCGACGCCAGCTGAAACGACCTTCAAGGCATTCAATCACGATGGCAGCGAAGCCTGGAGCCTGAACCTCGGTCGCTGGGTCAGTCAGCACGGCTTCGGTGCCTCACCGATCCTGTACGAAGATCTCGTCATCCTGCACAACTCGCAACAGGCAAACGAACTGAAGGATGGCGAGAAGCCCGGCGAGAGTTTTATGATGGCCTTCAAACGCGATACCGGAAAGGAAGTCTGGCGCACACCGCTTGTTAGCGTGAACGTCTGTTACTCCGTGCCCTTCATTTACAGTCCCGAGGGCGGAGCCGACGAGTTGCTCTGTATCAGCACGGGCAACGGTGTTTTCAGTATCAATCCCAATACGGGCGAGAAGAACTGGGCGGTCGAAGGCGTGTTTAAGATGCGCACGGTCGGTTCACCGATCGCGGCCAGCGGGCTCATATTTGGTACGACGGGCTCGGGTGCCTACTCGAGCAACTACGTCGCCGCCATTAAGCCCGGCCAGGAGCCCGAGATCGCCTACGAGTTAAAGAACAGCGGAACCTTCAAAGCTCCCTACGTTCCGACGTTGATCGCGCAGGGCGATGCCATCTTCTGTCTCTACGATAAAGGTTTCGCGGCCTGCTTCGACGCCCCAACCGGAAAGATCCACTGGCTCGCACGAACGGAGGCGGCCTTCTCCGGCTCGCCCATCCGCGTCCGCGATCGCATCTATTGCATAGACGACGACGGTGTCTGCTGGGTCATCGCGGCAGACGACAAAGAGTATAAACTGCTCGCCAAAAATGATCTTGGCGAGCCAAGTCGTTCGACTCCGGCAGTCTCCGGCGGCAAGCTCTTCCTGCGCACGTTCTCGCACTTGATCTGCGTAGGCGGCAAAGAAGCAGTCGCATCGGCTCGATAGTAGATGTCTACAGTTCGTTGGCAGTTCTGGATCGACGTCGGCGGTACTTTCACCGACTGTATCGCTCGACGCCCGGACGGAACGCTCGTTCGCACGAAGCTTCTGAGTTCGGGGGTGATGAAAGGATGTGTCTGTCCGGGTTCCACCAGGGAGCGGATCGTCCTGCAAGACCGCGACGAGCCCGACGGCTTCTGGGCCGGATATCAGCTGCGTTTGCTCAGCGATGACGGCAGCGTTGCCGCCCGCTCGAATGTCGCTTCGTACTCCCACAAAGACCAGTCGCTGCAACTCGATACTGCCCTGGCGAGTATTCCGCGAACAGGCCAGCTGTTCGAATTGGCGTCCGTCGAGCTGGCACCGATTGTCGCCATACGAATGGTGCTCGGCCTCCGTTTGGATCAGGCGATTCCGCCGGTCACGATCCGTCTCGGCACCACACGCGGCACCAACGCATTACTCACACGCACAGGTGCGCGTACCGCGTTCGTGACGACCGCTGGCTTCGGCGATATCTTGCGAATCGGCTATCAAAATCGCCCGCGTCTGTTCGATCTAGCCATCAAGAAACCGCAGCCACTGTTCGAACAGTCGATCGAGATTGACGAACGTGTCTCTGCCGAGGGAGAAGTTCTCGTAGCACCGAATCGTGACGAGATTCGTGAACGCCTTCAACAACTGTACGACCGTGGCATCGAATCGCTCGCCATCTGTCTCATGCACGCCTATCGTTTCTCGCAACATGAGGAACTCATCGAACAAATTGCCCATGAGGTCGGTTTTCAGGAAGTCAGCGTCTCCAGCCGTGTCGCTCCTTTCATTAAACTCGTCTCACGCGGAGACACCACAGTCGTCGATGCATATCTGACTCCTGTGCTACGCGACTACGTTGCCACCTTGCGGAAATCGCTTGGCCCATCGACCGAGTTGCGACTGTTGACGTCAGCAGGTGGACTGAATCTGGCTGAGCAGTTCTCGGGAAAGGACTGTATCCTATCCGGTCCCGCCGGTGGCGTTGTCGGCTTCTCGCGAGTCGCCCAGGCAGCAGGATTTCAGCGAGCAATCGGGTTCGACATGGGTGGCACGAGTACCGACGTGTCGCGATTCGACGGGCGATACGAGTTGGAATATGAGACAGAGAAAGCCGGTGTGCGGATCGTCGCTCCGATGATGGCCATCGAGACGGTGGCGGCGGGTGGCGGTTCGGTCTGCTGGTTCGATGGTGTCAAGTTATGCGTCGGCCCACAAAGCGCCGGTGCCGATCCCGGTCCACTTTGCTACGGTCGCGGTGGGCCGCTGACGGTCACCGATATAAACCTCTTTCTCGGCAAGTTACTCGCGGATCGTTTTCCTTTCCCGTTGCAACCAACCAGTGTCATCGAACGGCGACTGATCGAGTTGCGAGATGAAGTCGCTGCCGCAACGGGTACACACTTCACTCCAGTCGAACTGGCCGATGGCTTTCTTCAAGTCGCAAATTCGAACATGGCGAAGGCCATACGATCGATTTCGATCGCTAAGGGCTACGACCCTAGCGACTATGTACTCGTCGCCTTCGGCGGAGCCGCGCCACAACATGCCTGTGCAATTGCGGAAGAGTTGGGAATTGGCAAGATCTTGAATCATCCTGACTCCGGCATCTTAAGTGCCCTTGGTGCTGGCATGGCAGACGTCATACGACACGAGGCCATTGGCGTTTACCAACCTTACTCGGCAGAGACGCTTACGGACTTGGAATCAACATTCGAAACGCTGACGCGGATCGCACACGACAAAGTGCTCGCCGAAGGGATCATCGCCGATCGGATCGAAACGAGTCGAGCGCTCGACATCCGCTTCCAAGGGCTAGATGCCTCCCTCACCGTGTCGTGTCCCAACGACCGAGACTATCGCGCAGCGTTTCTAAGTGAACATCGACAGCTCTATGGCTACGTTCACGAAGACCGAGACTTGGAGATCGTGACCGCCCGCGTAGAAGCGATCGGACGGTCAACGACGACGCTCCCGAATTCCGAAAAAGCAGTAGCGAATTCGCGAGCGGATTCAGCTCGTGTAGCACAGGCATTCTTCGGCGGACGGCCCTACGACACGAATATCTATCACCGCAACGAGCTTCAACCAGGCAACCTTCTCACGGGACCAGCGATCGTGTTGGAAGATGTTTCGACGACGGTGATCGATCCGGGTTGGCAAGCGGAAGTGCTTTCGCAGGGCGAGTTGTTGTTGAGTGCTGGCGGAGACACGGAGACGGGGAGACAAGGAGAGGGGGAGAGGGGGAAGCCGGTTCGGATGCTTTCTCCCCATCTCCCCCCCTCCCCCACTCCTTGTCTCCCCCCTTCCCCCTCTCCGATCCTCTTGGAGATCTTCAACAACCACTTCGCCGGTATCGCCGAGCAAATGGGCATCACGTTGCGAAGCACTTCCAGCAGTGTGAACGTCAAGGAGCGCCTCGATTTCAGTTGTGCGTTATTCACCGCGACCGGAGAACTGGTCGTCAATGCACCGCATATTCCCGTGCATCTCGGTGCAATGGGTGAAACCGTCAAACGCGTGATCGCCGATAATCCTCAGTTGCAGCCCGGCGACGTGATTGTCACCAACGATCCGTATCGCGGCGGATCGCATCTGCCCGACGTGACGGTGGTAACGCCGGTTCATGCTGTCGCGTCGGGCGAGTTGCGATTCTTTACGGCCAGCCGCGCCCATCACGCCGAAATCGGCGGCATTACACCGGGCTCGATGCCGCCCTTCTCGAAAAACCTGGCCGAAGAAGGTGTCCTGATTCGGAACTTCAAGCTCGTCGAGGCAGGCTGGTCGCAGGTGGCGGCACTGCGTGAGTTGCTTCTCGCGGGACCGTTTCCAACTCGCAAGGTCGAAGACAATCTCGCCGACATCTCCGCTCAAGTAGCCGCGAATCGGCAAGGCGTTCGCGACTTATCGCGATTGGTCGAGCGTTACACTTGGCCCGTCGTCGCGGCTTATATGCAGCACATCCAAGAAGCCGCAGAGCAAAAGACGCGAGACGCACTTTCGCGATTCCCCGATGGCTGCCGTCAATTCACCGATCACCTCGATGATGGTTCGCCAATCGTGGTCACGATTACGGTGAAAGGTGGCGCGGCAACCATCGACTTTACAGGCACCGGCCCAGTGCTTCCCGGTAACTTGAATGCGAATCGAGCCATCGTCACTGCGGCCGTCATGTATTGCCTGCGTTGTTTGATCAACGAAGACATTCCGCTGAATCAAGGCGTCCTTTCCCCGATCGAGATTGTGTTACCGACTTGCCTGCTCAATCCACCGGAAGGTGACTCCGCAGAACACTCAGCAGCGGTTGTCGGTGGTAACGTGGAAACTTCGCAGCGAGTTGTCGATGTGCTGCTCGGCGCGTTCGGCATCGCCGCCGCCAGCCAAGGCACAATGAACAACTTGTTATTTGGCGACGACTCGTTTGGCTACTACGAAACGATCTGCGGCGGCAGCGGCGCGACCGCCGATGCAGACGGAGCCGACGCCGTCCACACACACATGACCAACACACGACTCACCGATCCCGAGATCCTCGAACAGCGCTACCCGGTTCGGCTGCGTCAGTTTTCAATTCGGCGGGGTTCAGGTGGTGCGGGAACGCATCGCGGCGGCGATGGAGTCGTGCGGCGAATCGAGTTTCTTAGGCCGCTTATCGTCTCGACCATCTGCCAGCGACGTGGCGCATGGACTCCCTATGGCGTGGCTGGCGGTAAGCCGGGCCAACCAGGGGCTAACTCGTTTCGTGATGCCGCTGGTCGCGAGGAGGAACTCGCCGGGTGTACACAACTACAAGTCGCTGCGGGCGATATCCTGACCATCGAGACACCGGGTGGCGGCGGGTGTGGGATTGACGAACGAATATAGGGAGACGACGAAGCTCTGCCTGAAGTCTTCGGGGCATTCGTCGTCTCCCTTTATTCGTTGGACCATCTGTCTCGCGCCACAGCAAACTCGTATCATGCGAGCATGCTTAAAACAACCTACGAACGACGCCGAAAGCTCGAATTGCTCGAAGGCAGCGAGTTGGCACAGCTTCAGTTGGCTAAGTTAAACGAGTTGCTGACCACGATCCTGCCAAACAATGCGTTCTATGCCTCCAAGTTATCGAGGGTCAAGCTCCCGCTGACATCACTCGCCGATCTGGACCAACTGCCATTCACCTTCAAAGACGAACTGCTTTGCAGCCGCAGCGATGGTGATTTCGCGAAGAACTTGACCTACCCGGTCGAACGGTACAGCCGCTTCCATCGCACTTCCGGAACGCGCGGACACGCCTTGGTCGTACTTGATACGGATCAAGATTGGCACTGGTGGATCGAGACTTGGCAGTTCGTATTGGACGCGGCCGACTTGACGCCGAGCGATCGAGTGTTCATGGCGTTTTCGTTTGGCCCCTTTATCGGATTCTGGAGTGCCTTCGATGCCACGGTCGCTCGAGGCTGCCTGGTGATCCCCGGCGGTGGGCTGAGCACGCTGGCACGTCTCGACACGATCCGCAATAACGGCGTGACAGCGATCTGTTGTACGCCGACCTATGCTCTCCACATGGTCGAAGTCGCTGCGGGCAACGACATCAATCTGGCTTCGTTCGACGTGCAACGGATCATCGTCGCTGGCGAACCTGGGGGTTCATTGCCTGCAGTTCGCGAGCGGATCGAATCGGCATGGAACGCAAAAGTCATCGACCACGGTGGAGCTTCCGAAGTCGGGCCGTGGGGCTATGCCGACACGCAACAGCGTGGCTTGCATATCGTCGAAAGCGAATTCATCGCCGAGTTTCTATCGGTCGAATCTGGCAAGCCCGCAGGCGAAGGAGAACTCGCCGAACTGGTCCTCACGACACTCGGACGTGCTGGCAGTCCCGTGATCCGCTACCGCACCGGCGACTTGGTCCGACCAAGCTGGAACGCGACGGTGGCCAATCGATTCGTCTTCCTGGAAGGCGGCGTCCTCGGGCGTGCGGACGACATGATGATCATTCGAGGCGTCAACATTTTTCCGAGTTCGCTCGAGCAAATCTTGCATAGCTTTCCCGAGGTTATCGAATACCGAATCACTGCGAC
Source organism: Planctomycetota bacterium (assembly GCA_963204995.1). Lineage (GTDB taxonomy): Bacteria > Planctomycetota > Planctomycetia > Pirellulales > Pirellulaceae. Next base: position 7,679 of record CAUJKL010000207.1, read on the forward strand.
CAGGGACGGCGAGATGGATTCGCTCGGTATCGAAGTCGAAGATCGGCTGCACGAACCCGCCAGGATCGCCAAGGAACTGCAACTTCGACTGGGCTTGCGAATCGCAGTGGCTGCCGTTGAAATCGGCTCGCTGCCGCGATTCGAAGGCAAGGGGAAGCGTTTTGTCGATCGACGCTGACCGGCTATAATCGACGCTGTCAATCAGCGAAGGAGCAATCCGTGAGTACAAACCAATCCGCGATCGAAATTGAATACCCAGAATCAGATGGGAAACCGATGGGCGAAACAGACTGGCATCGGGATTGGATCATTCGCCTCATCGATATGCTGCAGCAACGCTATCGTGGGCAACAGGTCTATGTGACCGGCGATTTGCTGCTGTATTACGAGGAAGGCAATCCGAAGCGTTTTCTCGTCCCGGACGTGTTCGTGGTGCTGAATCATCAACCGGGGATGCGGCGAATCTACAAGCTGTGGGAAGAAGGCAAGCCGCCCAACGCGGTGATCGAAGTCACATCGCGGCGCACCAAACACCAGGATGCCAACGCAAAGCCGCAGAAGTACGCAGCGATCGGTGTGGGCGAGTATTTCCTGTTCGATCCGACGAACGACTACTTGCGTCCCCCGTTGCGCGGCTATCGATTGACGGACGAAGGATACGTACCGATCGAGCCGGATGCGACGGGCGGCTTGATTTGCGAACAACTGAGTTTGCGGTTATGCCTCGAGGCAGGCGTGCTCGTGGTGCGTGATTTAGCGACCGGTGAACCGCTGCTGACCGAAGCCGGTGCGGAACGTGCGGCATTAGAAGCAAAGGACGCGGTGTTGGAAGCGGAGCGAGCCGCCTTGCAGCGCGAGCGCGCGTCCTTGCGGCAAGAGCGGGCGGCACGCGAAGCCGCTGAAGCCGAGTTGCAGAGGTTGCGCAAACAGTTAGGTGAGCGCGGCAGTTCGTAAGACCGGATGACGCAGTGTCGCCTTCATGGAGTACGCCAGTGAGTACAAACCAATCCGCGATCGAAATTGAATACCCAGAATCAGATGGGAAACCGATGGGCGAAACAGACTGGCATCGGGATTGGATCATTCGCCTCATCGATATGCTGCAGCAACGGTATCGCGGGCAACATGTCTATGTGACCGGCGATTTGCTGCTGTATTACGAGGAAGGCAATCCGAAGCGTTTCCTCGTCCCAGACGTGTTCGTGGTGTTGAATCATCAGCCGGGGATGCGGCGAATCTACAAGCTGTGGGAAGAAGGCAAGCCGCCCAACGCGGTGATCGAAGTCACATCGCGGCGCACCAAACACCAGGATGCCAACGCAAAGCCGCAGAAGTACGCAGCGATCGGTGTGGGCGAATACTTCCTGTTCGATCCGACAAACGACTACTTGCGTCCCCCTTTGCGCGGCTATCGATTGACGGACGAAGGATACGTACCGATCGAGCCGGATGCGACGGGCGGCTTGATTTGCGAACAACTGAGTTTGCGGTTATACCTCGAGGCCGGCGAGCTCGTGATCTACGACTTAGAGACCGGTAAACCGCTGCTGACCGAAGCCGGTGCGGAACGTGCCGCACGCGAAGCTGCTGAGGCGGAAGTGCAGCGTCTGCGTAAACTGCTCGACGAACGAGAACACAGTTAGAAACTTTTTCGCAAGGCATCTGCACCCTCTATGTTGTCGATCCATCAATGTGTCGGAATGTTGCGGCAGCAGTTTCCTGCGCTCGCGCGGCAACATCGTCGTCAACGCGTCGTGTACTTGGATGGCCCAGCCGGGACACAAGTTCCGCAGCGTGTGATCGATGCGATCTCGGACTATCTGTCGCATCGCAACGCGAATCATGGCGGTCTGTTTCCAACGAGCGTCGAGAGCGACGCGATGCTCGACGAGGCACATCGCGCTGCGGCAGATCTGCTGGGTACGGCTGATGCAGATTGCGTCTACTTCGGCCCCAACATGACAACGCTCACCTTCGCGCTGTCACGAGCGTTGTCAAAGACTTGGCAGCCGGGAGACGAAGTCGTCGTGACGCGGCTCGATCACGATGCCAACGTGACGCCCTGGGTGCTGGCCGCACAAGACGCCGGAGCGACGGTTCGTTATGTCGACTTTCACCACGAGGATTGCACGCTGGACATGGCCGACTTTCGTGCCAAGTTGTCCGACAAGACGCGACTGGTGGCCGTGGGGTGTGCTTCCAACTCCACCGGCAGCGTTAATCCCGTCAAAGAGATCTGCGCGGCGGCACGTGAAGTCGGCGCGTTGAGCTTTCTCGACGCGGTTCATTTCGCGCCGCACGCGTTAATCGATGTCGCCGAGTTTGGCTGCGATTTCCTCGCTTGCTCCGCTTACAAATTCTTCGGACCACACATTGGGATCGCCTGGGGGCGACGCGAACTGCTGGAGAATCTGACGCCCTATAAACTGCGGCCTGCAACGAACGAACTGCCAGGCAAATGGATGACCGGCACTCAGAACCATGAGTGCATCGCTGGCGTCTTGGCGGCGATCGAGTACTTGGCGGATCTCGGACGCGACGTTGCAGCCAATCAATCGCTCGCTCGTCGTGCGGCGTTGCAGGTTTCCTACCAAGCTGTCGGCGAATATGAACGAGCGCTGATGACGCGAATGTTAAGCGGATTGCAGGCGAACCATGAAGTGAAGATCTGGGGGATTACCGACTCAGCCCGCTACGGCGACCGGCTGCCAACCATCTCGATCACGCACCAGCGACTGAGTGCCCCGGAGATTGCGCGGCGGTTAGGCGAAGTAGGGATCTTTGTTTGGCACGGCAATTACTACGCGCTACAGATCACCGAGACGTTGGGACTCGAACCTGACGGGATGGTGAGAATCGGGCTGGTGCATTACAACACGGAAGAAGAAGTCGACCGATTGCTCCAGGTATTGAACTCGCTATGACATCCATCTCACCGACAACGCTAAAGCTGCTTGACGAATCGCATTTACTGATCGGGTGGAGTGACGGGCACAGTCGCCGCTATACGTTTGGCGAATTGCGGAAGAGTTGCCCGTGTGCGACTTGCCGTGAAAAGCGCAAGGCTCCTGCTCCACTGTTGCCGGTCCTCAAAGCCGAAGAGGCCGCACCGTTGAGGATTCTGGGCATGAAGCCCGTGGGGAATTACGCCTATTCGATCAACTTCAGCGACGGGCATGATACGGGAATCTTTTCGTTCACGACGCTTTTAGAGCTTGGCGAAGTCGTCGACGGGTAGGACGGACCTTCAGTCCGTCCGGCCTGCGCCTCATGTGGTTGCCGGACGGGCTGAAGATCCGTCCTACGCCGCGAAAATCGCGTTTCTCATGTGATGTCAAGATCCACACGACGCTCACCAACTCGAGATAGCTCGCCGCCTCCGCAATCGGCAATTCCATCGGCACCGTCATCGGATGCTCCGTCGCGTCGCGAATTGTGGCTAGTCGCGACACTCCTTGTCCTTGGCATCGGCTTGCGAGTTGCCTTCCCATCTCGGATGGCGGTCGAACACTTCGACGAAGGCGTCTACGCCTCGAACTTATGGTTCGGTCCTGAAGCGGGCTATCAATACCCGATGCGGCGACTCTACGCGCCACCATTGCTCCCAAGCCTGATTGAATGGTCGCTGATCTTCGATCGGATGGGAGGGCCTGCGTCGCATAAAGTCAGCCAGTTCGCGGCGTTGGTTCCGAGTCTTCTCGCGGGATGCCTAACGCTATTCGTGATCTGGCGAATGACGCGAGAGTGGTTCGGCCCCGCAGCCGGACTTGCGACCTTGGCCATTGCGTCACTAAGCGACTTCCATGCCTTGTACTGTCGCACCGCGCTGACAGAAGCGTTGATGTTGCTGCTGTTTGTCGCCAGCGTGTGGATGCTAAAACGCGCCTTTTCAACCGGGAGTTATGCGGCGCTCGGACTAGCCGGTCTGCTCACGGGACTCTGCTGGTGGACAAAGTACAACGGTTGGCTACCCTTGGCCGTTGGATTTGGTGGGCTCACGATTGCGTTCGTGGTGGATGCACGTTGCCGAAGTCGTTTCGTGAAGTTAACTGCCTTCGGGCTGGGGGCCGCTGCGATCGCGTTCGCCGTGTGGAGCCCGTACCTGCGCGAGCTGCAATCCTACGGCGGTTACGGGGAAGTGGCCGCGAACCATCGCAAATACTTAGTGGGCTTCGAGGGATGGGCGTCGAGCCTTTCGCAGCAGTATGAGAACTTATCGCACTTTGACGGATGGGCATCGTGTGCATCCGTTGGGATCGCCGTCTTGGTGTTCGGTTTGTCAGCACGCCCCGATCGGCAGCAACTCCGTAAGATATTCGCTCTCGCAGTTGGGTTGTGCGCGGCGAGCGCGTGGTTAGGCTCTGCGTTGGTCATGTTCCTGCTTGCCACTTGGGTCATATGCTCAGCACTCTCTCGGCGATGGTTGAACAACACCGCCGAGCGCGATCGAGATGACTTGGCTTTATACTTCTTAGCGGCCTGGATCGGCGGACTCTTAATCACAACGCCTCTCTACCATCCCTATCCACGTCTGGCTTTGCCCTGGCTGTGCGCCCTGTGGATCGGAG
>CAUJKL010000208.1 GCA_963204995.1 Planctomycetota bacterium
GTGGGACGCGGGCCGGGGTGGGGAGTCTTTTTCGGCCCAACGACTTTCACTTTGCGAATATCTACCACCCAAAAACACTCCCGACCCCGTTGCGCCGCCCTACGGAGTCCTGCTCATCTCCGGCGATCACACTCATCAACCCGGCTATGCCGACGCGCTCATGGCCGATGGTCGCTGCAAGTTAATCGGTGTGACCGACGAAGACGATGTGAACGATCAGCGAAGGCGATTGAACCAACGCTTTGCGGATCAGCTCGGCATTCCTTTGCTGCCTAGTTTGAGCGATGCACTCACGCGCGATGACGTCCACATCGTCAGCGTCTGCGCGGAACCGTATCGTCGAGGGCGTATCATCGTCCAAGCGGCACGTGCTGGAAAACATCTTTATTTGGACAAGCCGCTGGTCGGGTCGATGCAAGATGCCGATGCCGTTGTCGAGGCTGTTCGAGCCAGCAGTGTTGTGGCCCACATGTTCACGCAGGTCCACTGGGATCCCGCACAACGAGTGCGAGCGATCGTCGAGTCGGGCGAGCTGGGCGACCTTGTATCAATCCACTGTGATGTCTGTTTTGCGAAAGGGCACGGTGGGACGGCGGATCTTTCTCGGCTCCGAGTCGAACACGAAGTTCCGACCCGTTTTGAACTGCCCGATGCTAAGCGAGAGCTGACCAACGTCGGCGTCTATCCGATTGCGATGTTATTGTGGCTGCTGCGTAAGAGTGTAAAACGTGTTCACGGCGTAACAGGTAATTACTTCTTTGCCGAACACCAAGCGAACGACATGGAAGACTTCGGGCAGATGCTTATCGAGTTCGATGGCGGGGTCACGGCCACGATTAGCGCCGGTCGCGCGGGCTGGCGATCGCATCCCGGTTTCGGTTTGCATCGTGTGTGCCTCATCGGCACGAAAGCAGCGGTCACCGTCGACGCTCACCGCCCACGAGTTGAAGTCTGGTCGGATGCCAATCCCTGGCTGCCACCACCGCGCGATCCCGACGACCCGATGGGAATGTGGGCTCCGTTGGCGGACAGTCCCTACAAGGCAGAGCCGAAGAACGCGTGGCAGTTGCCCACCACTCCATCCTGGGCCACCGACGCCAAACATTTTTTGGACTGCGTTGAGCGAGGTCAGCAGAGCGAAGTGTCCGTCGATGTTGCTGCTCTGGCCAGCGAAGTGTTGTTTGCAGCATACCGATCTGCAGCAATCGGCCAAGGAATCAACCTGATCCAGCGGAGAATACCGTAAACCATATTCGTGGTCGTCCCGAATTCGTGGGGTCGAACCGGCTGACCCCACGAATTCAGGACGACCACGAATTGGATTTTGGTATCACCTTGTTGTCACCACGATTAGAACGCTGAAAGCGTTCCACAACGTTCGATTGTACAACGCCTTCAGCGTTGAAACTGAATCGACATGACGACCTGGGGTGTCGTTCGGTGGCGTTGCCGCCAAACTTACCCCAGGCTTTGATGTGATACGCTTTCAGCGTAGTAGGTGCGACGTCCATTATCAGCCCGTTCAAGATCCGAAATCCTTCACGGCGTTGACCTATCAGGGCACTCCCAAACCCTTTCCGAATTCGCGCTAAGCGCCTCGTCTCTCTACCTCGGATCCATGCGTTGATCGAAGTGCATCCAAGCAACGCGCGAGTAGCGGAACAATATCGGCGAGACGATGGCTAGCTGCGCGATCGCGATCGCGAAGATCGAGGTTTCGCTGAACCCTTGCAAAAACAAGTAGATCGAAACCGGTGCCGCGATCAGGATGCCGATGCCGTAGCTGAAGTACATGGCTCCCGTAAAGAACCCCGGTTCGCGTTCAAAGCTCAGTCCGCACTCGGGACATTCCTTGTGAAGACTCCAGAACGAGCGAAAGATCGAGCCCTTTAAGCAGCGCGGACAGCGGAGCCGCAGAATGGCGAGTAATTTCATAGTGCAAACTCATTCGGACAAACGGATCTCACGCGAGTAAAGTCCCCTGCACGACAATGTACAGGAGTACGAGCGTGAATGTGATGAGGGTGGCCGCCTGAATCGACCTAAGTCTGTGAGTCATCAGGCACCTAGGATTCGCGATTTCCACGATTGGACGGTAGAATCGGGAAAACTTAACTCGCACATCGAAGAGAACCTCCCATGAAACTTTACACGGCGATTATGCTCGCCTTCGCAGCGGTCGGCGGCTCGTTGCAGGCAAAAGAATTTGACATCACTCAGTACGGTGCCACTCCCAACGACGACACGGACGATACGACAGCGATCGAAAACACATTGACGGCATGTGCCGAAGCCGGCGGCGGCACGGTGTTGGTTCCGGCAGGCACCTTCCTCTTGTCGCGACGCAATAATGAATCTCCGATCCTAGAAGTGCCTTCGGACACGACCGTTCGTGGCGAAGGCGCGGCTTCGATTCTGAAGTTTGATCCAGCTGTCAATCAATCGAACTTCTGGCGGATGATCGGGGCACCGGTCGACGGAGGAGCGAAGAATATTGTCATCCGCGACCTGCACTTAGACGGCTCCAACACGCATCCGAAGTACGTCAAAGGCGAAACGCCCGAGCACAATGCCGGGCTCTGGTTCTACAACAAGCTGCACGTGATCGAAAACGTCAGCGTGCTGAACGTGCTGGCCGAGAACTTCTCTGGCGATTGCATGGCCTTCTCTTACAACTGCCGCGCGATCACCGTACGAGACTGCGTATTGCGAAACTTCATTCGGCAAGGCATTCAAATGGGCGGCAGCCCTGGGGCGCGAGATTATTTGGTGACGGGCTGTCGCGATCTGGAACATTCCGTGCAACCCGGTGGATCGACGATTCACGTCGAGCACGCCCGAGGATTGACGAATGTGATCATCGAAAACAATCAGTGCCGACAATCGATTCTGGCGGGCGGTGTGGATGGGATGATCATTCGCGGCAATACGGTGACCGGCAAGATCGTAGGCAACGGAAATACAAACCTGGTGATCCGCGACAACATCGTCAAAGCCGGTGACAAAACCGGGGCAGTGGTTCAGCTCGGCTATACAAAGGGCTTGATCCTCCGCAGCAACATCATCGAAGGGACGAAGGACAACCCGGTTGGCGTCTACGTCTGGGGCACTTCACGATACAACGACCAGCCTGGAGAAGACGTCCTTATTGCCGACAACCTCATCACCGCAGCGGAAACCGCGATCTCGTTGAACGGTACAAAAGACGTTCGCGTTCACGGTAACACGTTGCATGCTCCCCGGCACTTGCTGCACAAACGCACCGAAGCACTGCAATCGGATACCGAGGAGCCAGCGTCTGACGGTGCGGCGGAATGACGTGTTGCTATCCTCTGGACATCGCCAGTGCAGAACGAATACCTGGAGTGAATCGCCGTGGTACAGCTCTTTCATAAAATCGCGTTTGTGTGGCTCGTGTTTGCCGTTGGTCTGGTTGACGCAGAGGAGCCCCGACCTCAATGGGTGCGGTGTGCTGGCGGACCGAATGTCGCAGGCGAAGGCTACCTTCGACAGACGTTCGATGTCGAACAACCAGTCACTTCCGCGACACTTCGGGCCTGCGGCGATGGGACGTTTGTGGAGATCTGGATCGCTGGGAAACGCGTCGCCGAGCTTGAGCCTTTCGACCCCGTGTTACAAGCTGACGTCACGGATTTGTGTGTGAAGGGGCCTGTTGCGATCGCGATGCGGCTTGGTGCCAGCCCACCGATCAAGTGTGCGGGATTCGTCCAATTGGATCTGAAGTTCGCAGATGGCGCGCAGCGTTCGATGGTTTCGGACGAGAGGTGGCGATGCAGTAACGCGCCAGCTGCGGACTGGATCGAAAACGCATTCGATGATTCGGCATGGCAGCCCCCAACGCTGCTCGGCAGTGTCGATGACCGCTTACTGACTCCGCCGGAGCGGAGTACCGACATCGACGTTGCCGAAAACTACGATCAATGGAAACAAGCCAGCGGAGCGAGTGAAGGCACCGATCCGGCGTCGTTTCAATTGACGGAAGGCTTCGAGATAGAACTGTTGCGTTCTGCGCAGAAGGACGAAGACTCGTGGATTTCGTTGGCCGTCGACGCGAAGGGGCGTTTAGTCATCGGCAAGGAGAAAGTCGGATTGCTGCGGCTGACGCTGGATGAAGCGGGGGCCGTCGACCGGGTCGAGACGGTCAACGACTCGATGAAAGAATGTCGCGGCCTGCTGTTTATCGGCGATGATCTATACGTGAATGCGAATGAGTCGAAAGGCCTGTACCGATTGCCGGCTCGCGGCGACGATCAATTCGGCGAGCCGGAGTTGATTTACGAATCGAGTGGCGGTGTCGGACATGGACGCAATGACTTGACGCTCGGACCCGACGGCAAGATCTATAGCATTCAAGGCGACTCGGTCAACTTGCCCACGAACGCGCGCGACTTTACTTCGCCCTTTCGCGATGCGCGGCGAGGCATCAAGACGAGCGAAGGTCATCTGCTGCGAATTGATCCCGCGACAAAAAGTGTGGAGATTTTGGCGGGCGGGTTGCGCAATCCGTTTGGCATCGCGTTCAATCCACGCGGCGACTGTTTTACCTATGATGCGGACGCCGAGTATGACATGGGGGCACCGTGGTATCGACCCACTCGCGTCGATCATCTTGCGCTCGGGGGCGACTTCGGTTGGCGCGGCGTGACGCAGCAGTGGCCTCCTTACTTTCCCGATCATCCCGACAACGCGGTTCCGGGGTACAACATTGGCAAGGGTTCACCGACGGCGGTGAAGTTCGGCACGCAGAGCAATTTTCCACCTCGCTATCGTGAGTCGTTGTTCATTTTGGATTGGACCTACGGCCGAGTCATCGCCGTGCATGCCATCCCGCGCGGCAGCAGCTACCTGATGATGGCCGAGACGTTCTTGCAGGGTCGCCCGTTGAATGTGACAGACCTCGACTTCGGTCTCGATGGATCGATGTATCTGGTGACCGGCGGCCGCGCGACGCAATCGGCCTTGTATCGGATTCGCTACACCGGGCCGGAACTGCCGCAACCGTCGCTGACGAAGCAGCAGGAGTATCGCCAAGAGATTGCCAACATGGCGCACGACGAGCGTCGGCGACTTGAGGCAGAACTTGCGGACGACATGCGCGGAATTCCCGCTGGTCTCGGGAGCGATGATCCTTGGATTCGTAGTGCGGCGAGAAACTTGCTGGAGCGGGCTGAGGTATCCGCATGGCGCGAGGCGGCTCTCACCGAGCCGAACGACAAGATCGCATTGTCGGCCCTGTTGTCATTGGCTCGCAGCGGCGACAAGAAATCGCGATCGAGAATCGTCGAGCGACTGTGTGAACTGGATTGGCCCGCCATGAGCCGCTCGTGGCGCGAGACGGCTGTCCATACACTGGCGCTTTGCACCGAGGAATGGGAGCCGCGCGAAAAGCTCCAAGGAGAACTCTTGTCACGATTGGAAAGCGTCTATCCCGATCGCGAGTTCTCGGTCAATCGCCTCGTCAGTGAAGTGCTAGTACGGCTGGAGTCGACGGCGGTTGTCTCGGCGACCCTAGATCTGGCCAAGGATGCGACCAGGCAGGCCGAGCAGATGCACTATTTGTTCGTGATCAGAAACGCTCCACTTGGATGGACGCCGGATCATCGTCGAACTTACTTTCAATTGCTGGCCGGCACGAGCGACTATCTCGGCGGACAAGGGATGAACGACTTCCTCACCAAAATTCGCTCGGAGGCCATCGAAAGCCTCGGCTCGGATGTACGTGAGACACTGGCCGATGTGATTCAAGCCAACGATCTCAATCGCGGGCCCGTGTTTCCGATTGCCACGCAGCGACCGATCGTCGAACAATGGACACTCGATACGCTGAACACGGCAGTCGCGGGAGTGAAACGCCTCGGCGATTCAGAGCGAGGCAAACAACTGTTCGTGGAAGCATCCTGCGTGCATTGTCATCGTGTGGGCGGATTCGGTCGCTTGATCGGTCCCGACCTGACGAATGTAAATCGCCGGTTCAGTCAGCATGACTTACTAACGTCGATCGTTGAACCTTCGAAGGTGATTCCCGAAAAGTATCAGTCGCTGCAAGTCGTCACAACGGACGGGCATATCTTCGTCGGGATCACGGCGTTGGGCGGGGATTATCGTTCGACGAAATTACGGCTCGCGACCAACGTCCTCGATCCCTACGCGATCACCGAGATCGAGAAACAAGAGATCGACGAAATCCGTCCATCGTCAACTTCGTGGATGCCCAACGGATTGCTAAACACACTCACGGCGGAAGAAGTCGCTGATCTGCTGGCGTATTTGAATGCGAGTCGATAAGGATCGTCCAGGAAATAACTTCATGGAACGAGGTGGCTGGGGCTGAGTCCGCGAAGCCCCGGCTTACCAGGAACTCCAATCAGCCGTGGCGTCGAAGACTCCGCCACAGCCACCCGCCAATCAGCCGTGGCGTCGAAGACTCCGCCACAGCCACCCGTCCACCCACCACAACCACCCGCGGCCTCTGGGCGTGGTCGATTACTCGCCTCTGCCTTCCTCAGGTGAAGCTAAGTTGGCGGCACCGTGTATTTGCTGCGATAGGTCCGGCGGAGGAAGCTGTTGCCGAGAGCGGCATGCTCGCCGACAAATTGTTCCGTCTTCGCGTCGTGCGACAGCACCGGGCTGGAGACGAGCTGGCTCGGAGACACGTCAAAGGGAGCGAGCTGACGTTCCATTTCGTCGATGAGCAAGGGCCAAGCAGCCAGTGCTGACGCCGCCGAAATCTGCTCGCGATCGTAAGCCGCGCCGGCGCGAAAGCCGATGTTAGCCAGATTGCACCAGCCGGTGCTGTGGTGTCCCATCTCGACGGGCGCATGGAGCGAACCGGCATCGCGACTTTGCACGGCATCGATAAAGTTTTGCACGTGCAGCGGAACGATGTTCCCGCCCTTGAACTCGCGAATTGTTTTGCCAGCAAGGTCGACCGCACGTCCCTGTTGGCGCTGGCCCAAATAATATCCGCCTTCGCAAACGATCATATAGCCGCTGCCGGGACCGTCGATCGGCTTGCCGGCGCGAACTTTCCAGCCACCTTTCTGGCCTGGGCCGCTGGGCAAATTGCTGAGTGCAATGAGAGTCGGGAAAGAGTCCGTCTCGAACAACGCGAAATGCACGTTCGGCGAGTCTGCCGCATCATTCCATGCGACTCGACCGCCAGCGGCCACGATGCGGCTGGGTGTAGTCACCTTATCTTGATAGGCGACATTCCGCACGTCATCCAAAATATGGACGCCCCAATTCCCCATCTCGCCGCTGCCCGTATTGAAATCCCAATGCCAATCGTAGTGTAATTTGTCGCGGTAGATCGGCTGATCTGCCGCTGGCCCGACCCATAGGTCGTAATCGATCGTCGACGGTATCTCGAGTGGACTCGTTCGTTTCCCAACCGATTCGCGTGGTCCAAGGCGGTTGGCTTGAACGTATTGGATCTTGCCCAGCGCCTGCTCTTCGTGCAGGAACCGCTTGACTTCAGCTTGCATCGGATCGCTCCGCTGCTGAGTTCCAATCTGGACGATGCGATCGCTCTTAGCGGCCGCGTTAACGACCTGGCGGCCTTCCCATTGTGTATGCGATAGCGGCTTCTCGACGTACACATCCTTGCCGGCTTGCAACGCCCAGATTGTCGCCAGGCAATGCCAGTGATTACAAGTCGCGATCACCACGGCGTCGATGTTCGGATCGTCAAGCACTTTGCGAAGATCGAAATGGGCGGTCGCAGAATATTTAGCGGCCATTTCCTTGCTGAGCGTTTGGTCGGGGTCCGCGAAGGCGACGAGCCGACATCCGCGGGCTTTCGAAAACGCGTCGGCGAGTTGACCTCCGCGCCAACCGGCACCAAGGATCGCGACTCGGACTTCTTCGTTGGCCGCCCAGGCTGGCTTTGCGATTGCAGCCGATGTGATTCCGGCCGCAGCGAATTTCAAAAAACTGCGACGATTGTTTGTAGTACTTGACATGTGCTTTCCCTTTTCTCAAGGACTTGGCAACAGCTGGATGGGTACGCGGATCTTGGGATCTTTGGCCCAGGGTACATCCAACTCGATTTGGACGAACCAGTCTATAGAAAATAGTCTACCGATGGCTGACAGGGGAGCCGTGATCGCGGCTGGAAGCGAGAATTCTTGGGTGTAATTGCTGGAAATGCTCCCCGGCGAGCTGAGGTCGTGTGGTACACCTACATGAACGTGGGTGTCTTTGTGGCCATTCGCCTCGCTGCTTTCGATCCCGATCAGTTGGGCACGAATCCGGCGGCAGTTCATTGGCTTCGTAGATTCGATCGTGAAGATGCCCTCAATCAATTCGTGCGGTTGATACTTGTCAGCGATCAGCGCCATCTCCAATTTCGCGTCGGGGCTGACCAGGGAATCGAACAGGCCACGACCAGCATCATCTGGGTAACGTGTGCGAACAGGCGCGGTCTCATAGGGAATTTCGGAGCGAGATCCCACTTCGAATGATTGGGTCGCTTTCAAGTCAAATGCGGCCGGCACATCCACGTGGACCGTCAGTTCGTAGAAGACTCGCGATTTCTGGGCGACATGGGTTGCGGGAGCTTCGTCGGGAATCGAGATCTCGATTTCAAACGGATACTCGCCCGGTTCCAGCGTGTCGTGCTTTCCGCCACCAAACACGGTCGCCATCGCGTCGGTCATATTACCGAAGAATCCCTTTTGCTCGTTCCCGGCCAGCAGATGGACCTGCGATACTAACTCGACCTGTTGCACGGCAGTATGTTTCTTCGTAGTCACGCGGCCTTTCGAGTCGGTGCTGGTTGTGGTGTAAACTGCTTTCGTCTCTTCGGCACCCAAAAACTTTCCGTGAATGCCACGCACCTTCAGTTTCTTATCGACTACCAATACGATCGGCACCGTCATCGACTGACCGCGAACCAATGTCGTGGCGGGAGGTTGAATCCGAATCTCGTTTACCATCTACGAAGAACCTTTCTAGCAGTGTTTGTGAGCGTGGAATGTGGGACGACACAGCAAGCGTGCGTACACGTGAAGCATTTGACAGCCAAACGCAACACAAAGCAACGTGCCGCCGGTCCTGTTCCGATCACCTCCACCGGGTTTGCGGACCACGGGAAGAAACCACTAAGAGGCGCTAGCGAGGCTTCGCCTCCAACCTACTGACGATCCTAAACGAGTTAGCCAAAAATGTGTTGATGTCGTGAATAATCCGGGCTAAGCACCGCTTTCGACCCTTACCGCAACACTTGATGCATTCGGCGAAGTATCATAGATGCCGCTACTTCGATCGTTACGCCGAATGAAATCTACCGACGTGAATCGCGTAAAAAAGAAGACGGCCCAGGCAAGACTTATTTCGATGTTAACCCCATCCCCGTTTCGCTAAAGGTGTCCGCACCAATGAATCGCCCTATCCGTTCTTTGTTCGTTCTCGGCGTCGCCATTCTTGTTGTTATCCCGGTTGGAACCACGCATCTGCGCGCCGATGGCACCAGTCTTTACGGCAGCGTGTCGCGGACGGGCGAGGGTATTTCACAGTCGTCGCTCGCAGCCCCGCTCCCCGCGGACCACTGGAAGGCGACGCTCGAGCACAGGCGTGAGCAGTGGCGAGAGATGATTGGACTGTCCCCGTTACCGGAGCGTTCGCCTCTGCTGGCGACTGTCACCGGCACGCTCGACCGCGGGGACTACGTCGTCGAAAAAATTCATTTCCAGAGTTTTGCCGGTGCCCACGTTACCGGCAATCTCTACCGGCCCGCCAAGGTCGAAGGACAACTGCCCGCCGTGCTCTATCTGTGTGGCCACACCAAGGGCAAAGTCAACCACCCCTATCAACAGAACCCCCGCTGGTTCGGCCAGCATGGCTACATCGCGTTGGTGCTCGATCCGATTCAACTTGGCGAATGCCAGGGATTTCATCATGGCACCTACCGGGGCACGAACTGGGACTGGCCCAGCCGCGGCTACACGCCGCTGGGCACCGAGGTCTGGAACGGGATGCGCGCCCTGGACTACCTGTCGACGCGGTCTGACGTCGATCCCGAGCGTTTCGGTGTCACCGGCCTCAGCGGTGGTGGCGTGGTCTCCTGGGCACTCGGCGCGGCTGATGATCGTCTGCAGGTGGTCGTTCCCGTCTGCCAAAGCGGCAGCGTCGCCGGTGTGGCGCAGGACCGGTCGATCGAAGGGCACTGCGATTGCGCGTTCTGGATCAACTATCACCAGTGGGGTTGGCCCGACCTCGGTGCCCTGATCGCGCCTCGTGCGTTTTTGATTGCCTCCGGTAGCGAGGATCTGCTCTGGCGGCCTCGTCACTACCGGGATGTCGCCCACCGCATCCGTCACCAATACGCCGCGCTCGAGGTTACCGATCACTTCGACTTGGTCGAGGATCTGACACCGCACGGCTACACACCAAAACTTCGCAAGGCGGTTTTCACCTTTTTCAACACCCACCTGAAAAACGATCCGACTCCGGTCGAGGACGACGTCACTGATTTCCTCGAGCCGGAGGAAAACCTGCTTGTCTTCGGAGGTGATCTGCCGAAAAACGACACCTTGATCGACGCCGATAAACACCTCGTTCATCGAGCTGCTCTGCCCGATATCGGCAGTGAGGCTGAATGGATCGAGCACCGCGACCGCGCTATCAGCAAGCTGCGTGGGACCACTTTCCAACAGATTTCTAAAGCGGCCTCTCCCTCGTATCTCGGTCGCCGCGACGACGGGCAATCCAACCCCAATGTCGCTTATGACACTCTCCTGTTCCGCAACAGCGATGACATCGACCTGCAGATCAGAGTGCTTCGCTACACCGACGCCGCCGCCGAAGCACCGGCAGTGGTCTATGTGATGCAGCCGGACTCGACGCGAAGTTTTGCCGGCGGTGGTCCGTCGCGTCCGGGGATCTCGGCGCCGGTCACGACTGCCGGAGTCGAGGTCCGTGGAACCGGCATCACCTCGATCGGTCCCGGCTATTACTCGACCCTGCGCCGCACTTATCCGATGCTCGGTCAGTCCCTTCCCGAACGTCAGACCAGCGATCTCATCGAGGGTTTCACCCTGGTGCGCCAACGACTGCACACTGGCCCGACCGCCCTGTTTGGTCAGGGCTCGACCGCACCTGCGGCGATCTACGCCGCCGTGCTGAATCCAGAGGTCTCCGAGCTGATTCTCGCCGCTCCACCGGAGAGCCATGAGGACAACGACACACCGGAATTTCTCGGTGTTCTCCGCGTTGGCGACCTGCCCCACAACCTCGCACTTGTCTATCCCCGACCGATCACCATCATCGGCAAACTACCACCCGCTTATGAGTGGACGCGCGATCTCTATAAAAAGCTCGGTGCCGAAGACAAGTTTCGCGTGATCGGCAACACTGCCGCCTGGAAACCGTGGCAGTAGATGAATCAGACTGCTGAACTTAAACCGCCCCCCCAAAAACCAAAAAAATTGATGACTCATGAACCGACTCATTCTATCCATCACCGCGACATTGTGGTGTGCGCAAAATGCCTGTTTATTGGCTGTGGAACCACCGACCATTGTCACTTTTGGTGACTCGGTTACTGCACCACGCGGGAGAACAGCGGTTTACGCGGACCTGCTGGCCAATGACCTTTCCTACGCTGGCAAGGACGTGAAGATCATCAATGCGGGAATCGGTGGCCACACCACGAAGATGGCCAAGGCGCGTTTTGAGAAAGAGGTGCTCGATGTGAAGCCGGACGTGGTGGTGATCATGTTCGGGATCAACGATGCCGCTGTCGATGTGTGGAAAGATCCCCCGGCTGACAAGCCGCGGGTGTCCTTGGCAGACTATCGCAACAACCTCACTGAAATGGTTCAGGCTCTCAAAGAACAGGGAATGCGGGTCGTGCTGATGACTTCAAATCCGCTCTACTGGTCCGCGACGACACTCGAACTTTATGGCAAGCCGCCCTACCAGCCGGAGGATGTCGACGGCTTCAATGTGGTGTTGCGCGATTATATTACCGCCGTGCGGGAGATCGCCAAAACGGAGGATGTCGGGTTGGTGGATGTCTTCGCTGCATTCGAGGCCTATGATGCGGAGCCAAAGCACAAGCCCGGAGCACTCAGCCCGGACGGCATGCATCCGGCAGACGCTGGCCACCGCATCATTGCCGATCTGTTGATCGAACATCTTACTAGCGCCGACAAACAATTTGCCCGCAAGCCATTCACCGTCTGGCATCGCAGTGGCGATGTGGTGGAGATGCATCCGCGCTCGACCAATATCACCCACGACACCGAGCATCCCGCCGTGCTGGGACCGGCGTTGATTAAGCTCAGTGACGGGGCGGTGATGTCGGTTTACTCGACGCCGACAAGTTACGCAGGAAAACCGGGCGAATGCTATATCGCCGCACGCACGACCCGCGACGGCGGCAAGACTTGGGAACCGGAGCGCGAGATCACCCGACTGCCGGACGGACGCTCGGCTCATCCCACCGCACTGCGCGCCCGCAACGGGACTTTGCATGTGTTCTTTTTGGGCTACAAGCAGCATGCCTGGGACCGGAAAACGGAGAACCCTACTGAAAACACCCGCAGTGATCTGTGGACGGTGCATAGCAGCGACGATGGCCAGACCTGGAGCCAGCCGCGGATGATTTTCAAGGGATACACGGGAAGCACCAACGGTGCGGAGGAAACGAGCAGCGGAAATCTCGTGGTGCCTTTCTCGCATTACGTCGCCAATCCAGGGCGGTTGGTCTCGCGAACCGTGGTTTCACGCGATGCAGGGAAGACGTGGAATCCAAGCAACCAAATCGACATTGGCGGAGCGGGAGACCATGCCGGTGCGGTGGAGCCTTGCGTGATCGAGTTGCAAGACAAGCGCCTGTGGATGGTAATCCGCACCGCCCGCAAATTCTTTTGGGAGTCATTTTCCGAAGATGGCGGACTCACCTGGTCGGAAGCAAAGCCGACCGAAATCAGGAGTAGCCATTCTCCCGGACATGTCATCCGCTTGGCGGACGCACGGCTGGCACTGGCGTGGAACCCGGACAGTCGCCGGGAGTTGTGCCTGGCTTTTTCAAAAGACGAAGGGCAGACCTGGACCGATTCGGTCGTGGTGGCGAGAGGCTCGACGACCTATCCATTCATCCTCGAAAACCAGCCTGGGGAACTATGGATTGGGTTCATCGATCCACACGATGGCTGGGGAACGACGCCGCGGGCGAGGCATCTCAAGATCGCGGTGGACGATGTTGTCGCCGAAGCCGAAGCCAAAGCCGCGGCAGCGAAAAATTGAATTGCCCAATGACTTCTCATCGAGCTCCCCTGCACATTGCCTTCCGAGGCTTTGATTTTATTGGTGGGATAGGCTTCCAGCCTGTCAAAAATATGGGGAAGATGACAGGCTGGAAGCCTATCCCACGATTTTTTCACAGCCTCTCCCCGTTTCCTCGCCGGGAATGTTTGTCCGATGTAAATCAAACCGACTCGATTGACTCTACACAAACTCCAGGATCTTTCTGACCATGAAACCCATTCAAATCCACTCCTTGTTTGCCATCTCGCTATTGGCCGCTCTCGCGCTTTTCACTCCACCGAAGCCTCTGACCGCACAGGAGCCGGCGGCGAAGGCGACGACCGCCGCAGAGAAGAAGCGGGAAAACATGGAGTTCCGCGCGGCGATCTGCGCCCATCATATCAGCTCCGGACTGTGGGTTGTGGGACGGGATTACCAGCGGACTGCGGAACAAGTCATCGCCCAGGACATCGCCCCGTTTACCTATTTCGGCTGGCAACCCGATTTCAAATACCACGTCGATGAAGTACGCAAGATCGTCACGGTGACGGCTCCCGACGCTCCGCCCCGCAGCGCGCGATACACCGGTGATCAAGGCAGCACGATTCTGCCACGCGGCCAAGACAACGTGTTCTTCAAACCCGTCAAAGTGCCCCGCAATCTCCCTGCTGCTTCCACCCAGGACTGGCCCATGGGCGAGGTCGGAGCGACGGTGCCGCTTCCCGATGGCGTTGACTCGAAAGCGGTGGCCGCCGCGCTCGATTGGGCAATGGCCGAAGAAGAACAGAACACCCGCGCCTTTGTCGTCGCCTACGATGGCAAGATCATCGGCGAACGTTACGCCCCCGGCTGGACGAAAGACACGCCGCAGATCAGCTGGTCACAGGGCAAAAGTATCACCGCCACGCTGATCGCCATCCTCGTGCAGCGCGGTCTCCTCGAAATCGATCAGCCGGCACCAATCAAGGAGTGGCAGGGAGACGCGCGGCGCGAGATCCGGATCCGCGATCTCTTGCATATGAGCAGCGGTCTGGACTTCGGCAATCTTGGATTCGGGGGTGATAAGTTGACGACGGAAAACCAACACATGCGGGTGTACTTCGATTCCCTCAACGCGTTCGAGCACGTCATCAAAGCGCCTGCGAAGGTTCCGCCCGGAACGCGCAACTCCTATCTCAACAGCGATCCCTTGAGTCTCGGAAAAATCATTCGTGACACGGTCGAATCTCAGGGAGAAGACTATCTCACCTTTCCGCAGCGAGCCCTGTTCGACAAGATCGGTGCCCGCAGTCCGGTTCTGGAAACCGACCCCTGGGGTAACTTCATCCTGTCGGGCTACGACTACCTGTCTGCCCGTGACTGGGTCCGTTTCGGACTGCTCTATCTCCAGGATGGCGTCTGGCAGGGAGAGCGGATACTGCCCGAAGGCTGGACGGATTTTGTCATGACACCGGCACCGGCCGACAAGAAACAGAATTACGGCGGAATGTTCTGGCTCAACCGAGCACCGCGGATGGATCAAGTCCCCGAGGACACGTATTGGCCAGCTGGATTCATGGGCCAGGTGACGATGATCATTCCCTCCCGCAAGCTAGTCGTCGTGCGGATGGGACCCAGCTCCAAAAATGTCTATCCCTACCTAAACGAAACGATCGGCCGCATCCTCAAAGCGATCCCGTGAAACCGGGGACAGAGTTCTGCCAGATCCCCATCTTCGCTCCACGTCCATGACTACTCCGGCCACCCCCAGAAAAGCAATTTCCTATCGCGCGCAGCGTCCGTGTTAGCTATTTGTGGTTAATTCGGAGAATTGCACTTATCCCCTGGTCTCTCGGCATCGTCAAACCTTCGCATCGCGAGTCCGGTTAAAGGGGACTGGCTCCGAGTCAAATCAGAATTGTGAAGCGAGCACACCAGTAACGACTCGGTGCCTGTCCCCTTCGAGCGGACGGCCCACTGCGTTCGATGGCGCGGAACGCCGGACCACCACAGTGAAGAGATGCTATACAACCATTGAACGACGTAAAAGTAGACAGTTCCCCCTGGTATGTCCAGGCGTCTTTGAAATCAATCAAAAACGCCTGACCCCTTTGATTTGTTCGGGTGCATCGATTGGTTCGTCGTGTTTTGGGGTTGCGGCGTACGTTTGGGTAGCGTGATGTATGCCCGGCCAGACGCTCGCTGACGCCGTCGTGTTTCTTCCCCAATACGATGCACGTTATTGTTAAATCTCGCGGCAAGTTCGCGTCGGATCATTCGAATTTCGTCAATCGGTTTCGGCAGCATCTTCGGCCTCCAACAGTTGTTCTGGGGTGCAAATGACCGGCGGTTCGAACCCGCTATCGCGACACACCGACGCAATGCGATTTTGTAGCATGGGGTTCGCGATATGCTTGAAGTTCCACGTCACCAGGTATTGTACACCATTGACCGCTGCAATCGCGATATGGAATGCATCACGAGGTTGACTGGCCGGAATGGCCCCGTTGGCGATCAAATCATCCGCCAAGTCATCGACGGCATCCGAGGTATCGAGAAGTTCTAGCCCGCTTACCGCAGTTAATCGTTCGTTTGCGGCAGTTGGGTCACCTCCGCTACATTCGTCGATCACGAGTTCGGATGCCAGCAGCCGATAAGTCTGTGGTGCCGTATTCCACCATTTTCGAGTCGCCGTTTGGCGAGCCGCAACAAGCAGGTCCGGATGAAGCCGCCCCGCGATGCTGCCGACAACGGTTGTTTCGATGTAGACGGTATCCATTCACGAATTCTATCACGACGAACGACAAAGATCACGGGGCGGCGGGAGTTGAGTTGCCACTTGGAACAACGCTGCCACCGCCGCTCCCGTGCATCGTTTTGATATCCGCAATTCGGCGTGGTGATCGGCGAATGATTGTGCGATCAGAGTCTGCCTCCATTTGGCGAAGTCGCGCAAAGATTCGGCTCACGTCGAAACCATCGGCAGCACCGAGTTCATGCCGGATTCGTTTCATTTCCGCAGTAGGGTCAGGAATCATCGAATGCCTCAAATAATTGTTGTGGTGTAACAAGCATCGGCGGATCGTAGCCAGAGTCGCGACAGACCGATTCAATTTGCCGAATGGTGGCCGGATTAAGTATATGCCTGAAGTTCCATGAAGCCAAATAGTCGATGCCATTCGTAGTGGCGATCGCGATGTGTGTCGCATCGCGTGGCTCAGATTTTGGCACGGCATGTCCATCAAGCAAAGCATCGACTAGTGTTTCGGCTTCGGCTGATGATCCAACAAGCGGTATCCCGTCCAAAATCGCGAGGCGTTCCGCAGCTGCTTCGGAGTCACCGCCACTGCATTCGTCGATGACTAACGCGGACGCAAACAATTCGTATCGGACGGCTGCCGTAGACCACCAATCTCGTGTCGCAATTTGTCGAGCTGCGATCACAGGATCGGGATGTAATCGTCCTGCGATGTTTCCAATGACTGTCGTTTCGAGGTAGACACTTTTCATAATGACAGTCTATTGCGGATATCGACCAAGTTAACGTGGTGCGAGGAGTTGACTCAGATGTTCAAACCAAACTGCGCCGAGCACTCACGTCCAACGTTTTGTTCTGTCTTGTTTCGCATTAGTTTGGGAACGTGTAACCCAAGACTTCGAGAATGACCTCGAAGTACTCGGTCGCGGCAATTGTAAACACCGTCAACGCCAACGTACACGCGACGTTCAGAACGGTTGCGTCGTACCATCGATGCATCAACACCTTGCGAGTGTGTCGACCTGCTACAATCATGATCGCGCCGCATATGGTCGATGCGAGCGATACGACGATCATGCTTCGATTTACTCTAATCGATTGCGATTGGGCGAGCGCCTCGTTTAGCGGAACGTAGATCGTCGAGTAGCCAATCCATGAACCAATCACGAGAGCGAATGAGCCAAGAATTCGTACGCCCGTATTATTGTCGAGAAGTTCGTCTTCAGCATCTCGGTAAACCCGTGTTGGTTCATCGCGAGTACTTTTTGGCTCGGACGGCGCTTCGTATGGGTTCAGGTTCATTTCTGACATGATGAAGAGCAAAGTCTCAAAGACAGAACGCTTGAAATCACCGAGGACGCGCGGGGGACATTGATCTGGAGAAAAACGACGCCGCGTCCTTCGGTGCATTTCTTGGTTCTGGCCCTTTCTCTTCTTCGTGCTCGTGCTCGTACTCGTACTCAGCATCGCGGTACTCGTACTCGTCAGCAACATTGTACTCCGTCGAAGATTCGGAAACGACATCCGATCGAGCAATCAATCGAGTCAGCATCGCAACAACCCGTTTGAGCATCAGCTTTAGATCATG
>CAUJKL010000209.1 GCA_963204995.1 Planctomycetota bacterium
TCGGGCAGCGAGCCCGTCACGGTCGTGAGCTGCTCCGCCACGCGTGACCGCGCCCAATAGAAGTCGACACTGTCGTCGAACGTCACTTGCACGAAGCTGAAACCGAACATGCTCTTGCCGCGCACGTTCTTCGAACCGGGCACGGCTTGCAGGGCGACTGACAACGGGTACGTGATCTGATCTTCCATGTCCTTGGGCGAGCGACCGGACCACTCGGCCAAGACGATGACCTGGTTCTCGCCGACGTTAGGAATCGCGTCGAGCGGGACTTTTTGCGTTGCGTACCAACCGTAGGCGACGACTGCAACCGATGCGATCAAGACCATCAGTCGCTCGCGAATGCAGAAATCGAGGAGTGTCTTGATCATGATTGGAGCGGCCTTATGACTTGGCATAAACGGCTTGGCGTGGGATAATTGGCGGAACGCCTGCCCGTTGTTCGAAGAATTGACCGTGAGTTTTGGGAGAATTGCGAATGCAAACGATTTATGCCATTTGGAAAGACGGAGTGTTTACTCCGGAGACTCCCGTTGATCTTGCCGAAGGGATCGATGTCAAGATACAAGTTGTCGCCGCAGTCCCCATGCGAGAAACCAAACTGGCGACCAGGCCGTTCCCCTTGCCCGATCCGCCGTTCGAGTCCGAGTGCCAGGCGGCGCCCTTCGACTTGCCGATGCCGTCGGCTGGCAAGAAGGTCACGCCCATGGAGAAAGATTTTCTGCGTCCGGACGCCCACGATCTGGCGGAGTAGATATGTATCGCGTGCCACATCCTGAAGAAGCTGTTTCGCAAGGTGACGTATTTGATGGATGTCCCGTCTTTGGATTAGACGCGGATGAAGAAGGCCTTGACGTGGGCAGTGTTCCGAGTTCATGGACAAGTCGTGTTGTTGTGTTGACTCAGGCATGCGACTTAGCTTTGTGCAAGACCGTACGCGTGGTTGTCGCCATCGTCCACGACGCCCAGAAGCTGGTTGACGATGGCGTTTTGAAGACAGAACAAATCCGCGACAAAATTCGCAGGTATCAAGTCTTCGGCTGGTACTTCTTGCCTCGCAATAACGAAGCTCAGCTCCCCGAATCGTTAGTCGATTTTCGCAATCTTCACACTGTTCCGCTTGCCATCTTGAATCAACTGCGTGAACGCGGACAGCGCCGATGTCGTCTGGAAACTCCCTATCGCGAACATCTGAGTCAGCATTTCGCCAACACCTACGCCCGCATCGGGTTGCCGGAACCCTACGAAACGGAGCCGTGAAGGCTGATTGAGGAAGGGCGTTTTTAGTCATCGTTTGCCTCCACTTCGATCAGCACGGGCATGCTAATCGGCGGAAGATCCATTGGTGGAGCTGTGGCAGGCGAATCGTCGCGCGAAAGTTCCTCGTGCGGCCGTGCCGCAAGTTTTGCCAAGTACTTATCTGGATCTGCCAGCAATCGCGCACGACAGGCATCACAGCAGATGAAGACAAACGTTCCTTTGACGTCGACCTTCTTAGGAGTCCCCATTAACCCGAGCCGCGACTCGGCGATGGGGCAAATCTGTTGCCGTTCGACCAGCACACGATCTTCAGCAGAAAGCTTCGACAGGGCCGCTATCATCTCGACCGACATCGCTCCTTCGATGGTCGGCTCCAACCTGCTTGGATCGATGAGCGAAGGATTTCCGGCGAGTTGCATTTGCGAATCGATCAGGAAGTTGCCTCGAGTAGCGACTAGTTCGCCGTGTCTGACTCCGCTCCGAATCACAATCTGATCACCGACGCTGGGGCCGAGGACAACGCGACGAATCTCGAAGCGGCCAGGAACCGTCTCCACATAGACGACACTATTGTTGCCAGCCATCAACACTGCATCGCGAGGCACGGCGAGCGTGTCGTCGCTGACGCTCGGTTGATCGGTGAATCCGAACTGTGCGGCTGGCACGAGATCAACACCGCAGATCGGGCAAGAACCCGGAGATGCGGAGACGACGTGAGGATGGCGAGGGCTGATCCATTTGTTGGCCAACTCGGGGTCGTAAACGAGCTTCGTCAGCGCGTCGGCCAGCGGCACATCGATCGTGGCCTTGGCATAGTCTCCCACTCGCAACACTCCGTCGTCGTTTGGGATCACCACGCGAACGCCAACGGTGCGAGTCTTGGGATCGACGTTCGGGTCGATGAAGGCCACGCGGCCGGTGAACTTGCGGCCGGGCAATGACTGTACTTCCGCGCTGACTTTCTGACCGTAGCGAATCGTGACCGCGTCTTCGGGAAAGAGTTTGAGCATTAACCACACCGTCGACAGGTCGGCCAGTTTGTAGATGGGGTCGCCTTCTTTCACATACTGGCCTTCAACCGCCATCTTCTCGATCACGGTGCCGCTATTCGGAGCACACAGTGCCATCTGACTTGTTGCCTCGCCGGCCTCTTCCAACTGTTCGATCTGCAATTCGGTCATACCGAGCAAGGTCAACCGCTCTTTGGCGCTGGCGTAAAGATTGTCATTGGAGCGGGCGACTTGCGCAAGCGTCGACGAAGCTCCCGCGTCGCGGGACTTTTTGGCCAACAGCAACTCGGCCTGTCCGGAGTACAACCGCGGCGAATAGACGAGCGCCAGATGATCGCCCTTCTTCACGACAACACCGGTGTAGTCCGCGTAGAGTCGGTCGAGTCGGCCATCGACGTAGGCCGAGATCGTTTTCAACGTGCCCTCGTCGTAATTGAGTTCCCCGATCGCACGGATCGTCCGCGTCATCGGCATGGAAGTGACCGCCACGGTGTGAATGTTCGCCACGCGACGCGTCGCCGGATCGATGTGGATCGACCGCGTGTCGGTACTGCCGCCTCCGGAACCTAACGGCACTAACTCCATCGCACAGACGGGACACCGACCAGGTTCTGCTTGCGGCGGCGTACACATCATCGGACAGATGTAGCGCGTGTTGCTATCGCTGGCCACATGATCGCGATGACCACCACCGCTGCCGGACGAGATGAATCCAGTTCGTTGTGCGACACCTAGTCCGACAATCAACATCGCACCGGATGCCAACAACAGTGCTGGTTGCACAAGCAACTTGATCCACCAGCGGCGTGCTTCTTTGCGTTGCGTGGTGCGCGGCGCGCTGCGGTTCGTTTGGGATTGCTCAGCGGCGGCGGGCGTATCTGTCTGTGGTTGACGATCGCTCGTCGCCGTTTCTTCGGGACGGGACTTGTTCATAATGACCTCACCGCGCCGTAGTAGAGGCGGCATAACTACAACACAAAGAAACGAATTTCGAATGTGTCGAGGCGTACAACGCAAGTTGAGAAGCCTACCGACAGCTTGACCTCGTGATTCAACGCACCCTAGGCGCGCGGAACCACAGCGAGATCAGCGACTCAAATCAACCAACGGCAAAGAACTGCCTGCAGGCGAGTCGTGGGCGATGAAGAGGAGGTGACTAGTTCTGAGAGACGCGATGTCGTACTGCCGTCACAGGCCGCCAAGCCAGTATCCGATCCTATGCCAACGAAACGAAATTCGACGCGTTGCGTGGAACGGTCGCGTTGTGTCGGATCGACTGGAGGTGACGTCGGACGTGAACACGCACAATCACGAGCGACGGCTGGCTGACCACAACACGACATTGTCGACGTGCCGCAACAGCCACCGCACTGTTCGACCTGAGCAGCCTGAGCCTGTGACGAACACGTACCCACCAGACCGGACAACGGCGCGAGGCCAGCGCCGAAAATCAGCGTTAGCGAGAGCAGAGTGCGGGTTACAGAAGGATTCATGACGTCATCTCAAGTCTTCAACTTCTCAACTAGTATAGTCTATCTCATCTTTCGGGCCAACGATTTGTCTGTCAAGTCAGTTCACTTCAGGATTTCAGCAGTTTGCTGGCAACCACGCTACGACTTCCTGGCTTCGCGCGCGGCCTGAACGGTGGACACGAGCCCTAC
This sequence comes from Planctomycetota bacterium, assembly GCA_963204995.1. Taxonomy (GTDB): domain Bacteria; phylum Planctomycetota; class Planctomycetia; order Pirellulales; family Pirellulaceae. The sequence goes on from CAUJKL010000209.1 coordinate 3,929, forward strand.
TCTTGTGGCAATTTCTTTAAGAACTCATCCGGATTCCCCAGCAAAGTGTCCTTACAGCCTTCCCAGCAAAGGAACACATCTCTTCCGTTGACAGAGACTTTTATCGGCGTCCCCATTTCCCCGAGTGGCTCGTCGCCGACGGGGCAGAGTTCTTGTTTCTCGACAGCCGCTCGATCCTCTGCGGAGAGCGACGCCAGGGCACTCGCAACATGTGAATCTTTGGCGCGATCATTGCCCTCGTGCTCACCGGTTGTAGGTGGAGCGACCGACGTTGTACTGGGGCGGTTGCATCCCAAGGCGAACAAGATACACAGTCCGAATCCCACGACTATAAAGTGAAGGCGATTCAACATCACAAATTCTCCCAAAGCGGTTGTATGGCGATTAAATGTGTTAGCGGCTACTCGACTCAATTGCCGCGATGCGGCAAGACATGCCAGGCCGATGATGCGTTTACGAACCTGGTTCGAAAGTCGTCGACATGAAGAGACGCAGAGCGATGCGCCTCGTTGCCCAAGGCGCGCAATACTCTCCGAGGCTGTGATGTTATTGGGTGGGATAGGCTTCCAGCCTGTCAGAAATACGGGGAAAATGACAGGCTGGAAGCCTATCCCACGATTTTTTCACAACCTCTCCGCGAAGGCGGCGTCAACACGTAAAGCGTGACAGTTCGATGCAGCGATCGAGAGCGGTGGTCGTAATGAGTGGGGCTCCCGGGTGCCGTAACAGCATGTTCGAACAGAGAGCGACCTTTGAACAAATCCCCTGCTGCGACGACTTTAAACACTCCAGTCGCTCTTGGCGATCGTCTTCCGGTGGAGTCGAGCCAGCGGGGGCTTGAGCCGGTGCTGAC
>CAUJKL010000210.1 GCA_963204995.1 Planctomycetota bacterium
GTATCACCTCATTTTCCCGCTGCCTCGTCGAGAATCTGCGGACTCCCAGAGTTCTCGGGTCGTGGATCAGGAGTTCTGAGTCTCGCGCGCTCGTTCATTGCACTAGTCGCCCTCTGCCTCATCTTCACTATCGCTTGCCTCACCATCATGATCACTGTCTTGCTCATCGGCTGGACGAATGCGCAGCCGTCCCAGTTCCGCTGTGACGATTGCACCTGCCAGCAACTCGTCGCCGTGGCGCAGCAGTACATCCAGACACACGGTCGCCTGTTGCCGAGCAGAAAAGTTAACGAGGCGAACGATTCCATGGTGCGGCAGTCGGCGGAACACGGCCATTTCGCCGAAGTCTTTATCGAGGGTCACCAGCACGCGCTCTTCGGCATGCACGCTGGCGAGGATTTGGTCATCACCTGGATCCTCATCCCACTCGCCTGTCCACACAACATCGTGCCCTGCCGCGCGCAAATCTGCCAACGACCCACCCCAAACACAAGTGTCGCGCATGACCTTCATGGTTATGCCTCAGCGATTGTCAAGGGTTCGATTCGTTCGTGTCCCACAACTCGCCGCGCGTAAACGAGGCAGGCTTGAACATCTTCAAGTTCCAGCCAGGGATAGCCTTCCAGAATCGTTTCCGGCGAATCACCGGCTGCCAGCATCCCCAACACATGTTCAACGGCCAAGCGGCGACCTCGAATAACCGGTTTGCCACCAAAGATGTTTGGATTCACTGTGATTCGTTCGAGCAATTGATTTTCATTCATGACATCACCTCAGCATCGGTTAGACGGCAGGCAGGGGTTAGGATAATTGCTTGTGTTCGATCGAACGGATTAAGCCGTGCAACATCCGTCCGGTTTGATCAATCTGTTCGTTCAGCTCAGTGTTTTCTGATGTGTATTTAAGATCGCCTGCCAGTCGCACGTAGTAACGCACCTCTTCCAGCGAACCTTGTGAGATATTGTAAAAGTGAATCTTGTCCCGTGCCCCACGACGCTTAAAACCTTCCGCAATATTCGCCGGCACGGAAACCGCCGCCCGTCGCATTTGGGATGTCAGCCCGAATCGCTCGTCATTCGGAAACGCCGCGGTCAGTCGATAGACCATCAGCACAACCTTATGAGCCGTCTGCCAAACCTCCAACTGCTCAAATCGATCAATCGCCATCTTATCACCTCCTATCTCCTACCTACCACCTACCACCTACTACCTACTACCTTCCACCTACCACTTCACAATCCTAGTCCCTTCTTCCTCGCCAACACACCATCCACCCAACGTTTCTCGTCGCTGCCTTTGGGGTACAGAGCCGACAAGGATTGGGCGAGTTTTCAGAAGCGGGCGTCGGTGTCGGCTCCGTCATCGACCAGGAAGCGGCGGAGGGCTTCGCTACGTCCGGCGGCGAACAGGATCATGGATTGATGCACTCGGTCCAGAACCGTTTCACCAGCTTGCGGCTTGAGTTCACCGGCGACGACGTTCTCGGCTTCAGCTTCCACTTCGTCGAGTTCTTCGAACAACGAGCGCTGCTTGATTTGCTTTTTCCTTTTGCCCCTTTCCGCCTTCATCCTTCCGTCTTCATCCTTCCCAAACAAATGCCGCGTCCGTTCGCTGACCGGCAGCAAGCGGGCTTTGTCGCCTTTGACTTCAACAATCGAGTCGCTTTGTTCCAAGTGAATGCCGAGTCCTTGAGCAATCTTGCGGGCTGCGTCATATTCCAGCATGAAACCAGTAGACGGTAGACGGGATGTAGTCGGCGGGGATTCGCTCTCTTCCCCTTCCCCTTCTACTATCTGCTGTTTACCGTCTACTGCGGCTCCGCCGCCGAGCGTCCAGAGCCACATCACGGTTAGTCTCGCATCGGGTTCCAACCCGGCGGCGTCGGCGTCTTTGAAGATCGAGGAAAGGGCTTCGGTCGAGACGGCGGCCCAGACGAATTCGAGGTACTCGCGGAGCGTGGCGGTTTCGCCGTTGGCTTTTTCGACGCGGCGGTAGCGGCTGAAGATCTCCAGTGCCGGCCCGAGACAGGCGAAGATCGCATCCGCCCCGACGACTCCTTCAGCCGCCAGTCGCGGCATCCACTCGTGAATCCGCTGCGGCAACTCGCTCAGCACATCCCGCCATTCGCCGACCGAGTCCGTCACCGCCCCGCTCGCATCCTCACGCGGCCGGCAGACCAGATGCACCGACGAGGCGAGACGTGCTTGGCCTTGAGCGGCCATCCGAGACCCACGTTCCGTGTCGATTGGCCACGACCCCGTGATCGTCCATCCGGCATCGACGACGGCTTTCAGGATTGCTTCCCAACTGGATGTCGTCTTACTGGCAAAGACGATTGTGCAAACGCCATCGGGGCGCAGGACGCGACGACATTCAGCGAATGCCTTCTGCAATTCGCATTCATAAAACGCGATGCCCTTATTCGACTTGCTGAGTTGATGTGGGCGGTCCACAACAATCTCTGCATCCTTCGGCACGCAATCCTCACGAGACAAATTCGGATGCGTGTCATTCAAAATCCGCTTCTGCCAAACGAAGAAAAAATCGGACAGGTAGGCGTATGGCACGGCATCGTAGTACGGCGGGTCGGTGACGATCGCAACGGCGGAATCGTCGGGTAGCGGATGCTGTGTGGCCGACGCCTGTTCGACGTGCCCTTCACTTGAATGGGCGGCGGCCTCTTGGGCGACGACTCGCGCGACCCAATCCGTCGCACCGTCCCAATTGCCTGAAGCATCAGCCCAAAGATTAGTCTCACAAAAATCCCAGACCATTCCCAATGCTTGGCGAACGAACGTACGGCCCGCGAACTCACCGCCTGCCGTCCATGTAACCAGCGAGGATTGAAATTCGCTTTGCCGTCCAACGACGAGGCCTAAACACGTTCCAACTGCGTCGGCGAGCACTGCTTCGTGCTCACGTCGGAGCTGATCTCTTGATTCCCGAACAAGCCGTGCAAGAGTGGCCAAAGCCAACGCTTGTCGAGGTGCGAACAGGTCACCCCAGCATGCCATACCGTAGAGCGGAACACTGATACGACGTAGCTCGTTCGGCAAAATCAGTTCATCGGGTACCAAGCTCAGCCCTCTTCCAACGGGATTGCGGCGCGATTTACTCTGCTGGCGTTTGAGCTCATCGGCGGTACGACGAACGGCATCGCGATCTGCATTGGTCGGCTGCCGATAAAGACGTCCTTGCTCACCGACTCGCATTGTCACCACCGCGTACAACCGTGCGTCGTGAGCACCGCCTCGCCGCTTCTTGAGCTGCACTCGTACAGAAGCCACCGGCGTCGTGTATCCACAGCATGGACACGTCGCGGAGCCGCGTTTCACCGTGCCGTCGAAAGAGAGATGTGAGATTTCAGATTTCAAATTTGAGACGTGAGATTGCGAGACCCAGCCGTCGCGCTGTTTCACGAGGATGTCGAAGTCCACCCGCTTCTCCTGCGGGTTCGGAATGAGCCACAGCGCGACGGAGCGATTCGCCTTCTTCGCCAGTCACAGCGAGCGGATCAGCGGGACTTCTGCGCCGCACCCCGGTCCTTCGCACTTGATCGTCTGCGCCCACAAGTACGCGATCGGTGTCGCGCCGCCCGGGTCTTGCGGATAGAACTCGGCCAGTTCCTGTTCGGCTCGCTCCTTGATCCAATTCCCCCAATACCGCACCGCCTCGGCCAGCCCGTTGAACACGATCTGCTCGCCTTGAGCATTGGTCATTGGGATTTGGACATTCCCGTATTTCGGAATGTATTCGAGCACGACCTTGTTGAGCAGCACCGGCACCGGATTGAGATCGCTGGCAAACGCGTCCGCCCCCACCCGCAACGCCTCCAACGGAATGCTTCCGCCCCCGCAAAACGGATCGACCACCAGCGGACGGGCGAGAGTCGAGAGTTGACAGTCGAGGGTTGAGAGCCATTTGGAGTGCGGTGATTCTTCACCGCTTTGGTCCGCGGCGGAACCGCTTTTGTTTGGATCGTCCGCAGTGGTTCGTCGGCGAGCTTTCTTGCCGCTCGTCGCTGCCGAAGAAAGCGGCTCCGCCGCAGGAGAAAGCGGCGACAAGTCGCCGCAGTCCAAAGAAAGGCGATACTCCGCGTCGCTCAGCGCCGCGTGGGCGACGCCAGTCAGACGCCGAGCCGCTTCGAGGTACGCAGGCGCGGTCGAGTTGTCCCAGTTGGCAAAGTCGGCGATGAAGTCGAGCAGACACAACCGCAAGATCGGCAGATCGACCTTGCTACGCGGATCGAGCGTCAACGTCCCCGCCGCCAACGCTTCCCAGCGCCCCAGACTGTCCTTGGCCGTCTCTCTTAACTTCTGGCTTTCTGCCGTGATCCGATCCGGAAAAACTCGCTTGGCAAACCCGGTCAAAATCCGCACCGCCGCGTCACGAAACGCCACGAGACAAAGTGGATCATCCGGATCGGGCCACAGCGCCGCACAAATCACCGCCCGACAAGCCGCTAACGGTCGCCGCGCCCACCAGATATGCAGCGTCGAAATATGCCCATGCCGAATCGACTTCTCCCGCCGCGCATGGGCGGAGATGCGGGCGATTGGAAGGTCAACTTCGATCAGGCGTTTGGGATATGTCACAGTAAGCCGATCAAGTGGAAGTGAATTTCGTTACGAGGTTGGAATTGTGTTTGCTAAGTGAAGCTGCGCTGAACCCGCCAGGCATAATGCCACGGAGTATCCGAAATCAGCTTGTCTCTTTTGCCTTTGAATTCTGCCCACGCGGCGGCCGATCCGAGTGAAATACCGGCTACTGCCAACGCGCGGGGATCTACAATGCCTTGAAACATGTTGGTGGCTCCAACCAGCATCGACGGAACTGAGATTTTCAGGAACGACCAGAACCCACTTACTCCAAGCTCCTTCAATGAGTTCTTGAAATCACGATGGGTTTGTTGCACCGTTCGACGTTCTGATTCGAGCACATCTTTGAAGTGATTTGCGTCCGTAACCGCGGCAAGCTTTGTCAGCAGGTCTTCAACGACGATTCGGAGCTGTTTTCGCTCGGCACCATTTCTCTGATGAAATTTCAACACTGTTTTCATCGCAACCGATTCGAGCGATTGCGGACGCGGAAAGCGAATACCCAGTTTCAACAGAAGGGAGCGCACGGCCGCGGCCTGATCCTGTCTGACCGGTTCCGAGAACAATAGTGCTTCCGTACCAACTCCAAGAGTTGGCTGATCAGTAAGCAAAGGGACTTCGATCTTTCCACTCATTTCGGAAGCGAGGCACATCATATAGAGCGAGGCAACGACATTGGGCATTTCCAGCCATTCACCTTTCTTCCGAACGAGTCCCACATTTTGCAGGTCGTGTATCATTGCCTGCGAGGCTTTCTCGCCGTGAATCCAACCATCGACTTTATCACCATGAAGTGAAGTATTCGCACCGAGCGAGAAGTCTCTCTGGAGGCTACGAAGCCAACTAACATGCGACTTTTTCGTGGATCGAAGGATCGGCTGCAATTGTCGAAAAAAGATGTTGCTTGCCTCCTTTCGATAGTTACAGGGGTCCGTTGACCGCAATAACCCTTCATCCACCACGCGGCGGCAATCCGCAGGATCTTTTTTACGAACTTCAACACTGACTGCGTGGGGCACGATTCGCCGAATTCCATCCCAATAAAGTAGCGAACATTTGAGCCAGTTCATGTCGGGTGTAAAGTTTGGGTAATACAATGCAATCCCAGTCTCGTCCGCATTGCTCATCGCGTGTCTCCAGACAAAAGAAGAATGTGATTGGGGCTGATTTGATAGTGCTCAACAGGCATTACCGGTTGCCAACCCAGTCGTGCAGGATTCTGGATAATATGCAATTCGGGCGTACCAGCGCAGTTGAAAACAGCATAGAGCCAGAAGTCGCCTTTCAGTCGTTCAGCAGTGCGATACTCGTTTTCGCTCAGCGCGACGACGCCAACCCCGGCGCGGCCTTTGACCTCGATGAAGGTCTTGGGATCTTCTGGGTGCGGGCGGCGGGAGATTAGGTCGAATCCACGATTCTCGGATTCCACGCTCTCGACGATCCATCCTCGCTCTTCTTCATGCCGTCTAGCGACTTCGACTGCGGTGCGTTCGATCTCGTCATCTCGCGCCATCGGCGCGATCTGTGGGTTCGTTCGTTCCGGGTGCGGTGCAATCCAGACGCGTCCGAGATGCGTGATGTCGGAGATCGCGCTGTGCCGTTCGAGTTCCAATTCCCGCTTTCGCGATTCGAGTCGGTTATTGAGTTCATCCAGATGCTGCTCGGCTTGCGCAATCAATCCATCGAGTCCTTGAACCGTCTGGCCTTCGATCTGGCGACTGAGGTACTCGGCCTGTTGAAAGTTAGCGCGGTCGATTAATGCGTTGAGGCTGATTTCCACATGGCGTCGGATACGGTCGACATCGTCAAACCGTTCATCGGCAATCTTCTCGCCCCACGGAGCCAATGTGTGCTCGTACAGAAACTGCTCGACACGATGATGATCGGGCAAGGTAACGTTGGCCGCTGGCCCGCTCGTCCCTGCCGGGGCGGGAGCGATGTCCAATAGCACGGTGGGCTCATGTAGCTTCATCTTGAAAAGGTGTCAGGAGCGAAAAAGCACTGTCATGGGGAAATTTGCTGTTCGGCGACACAGTTATTCTCGAACTACTTTGTCAACTCGCACCCAACATCGACTACGCCATTGCTGAACTTGGAATGCTCGGACCGCATAGCATTGCTCGCAAGGCGGCGCTCTGTCAGCCACACGTCGCTGTCATTACGTCGATAAATACCGCGCACCGAATGCATCATCGCTCGGGCACGTCGATTGCCGAAACGAAGAGTGATATTCTCGGCGGAGTTAGGCCGGGAGGCGCGGCGGTCCTGCCTCGGGATTCGCAATACTTCGAGTATCTATTGAAGAGAGCGAAAGCACAGCAAAACATCGAACGGATTCTGACCTTTGGCCAGCACGAAGACGCGGACGTACGGCTTCTCGATCAGCGGTTGGACACGGAATGCACGCAGGTCAAGATTGATTGTTGCGGTGAACGGCTGCACTACCGGGTTGGCTTGCCAGGAGAGCATCACGCGCTGAATAGCCTTGCAGTTATGGCGGTCGTGACGGCGTTGGGGGCGGACA
>CAUJKL010000211.1 GCA_963204995.1 Planctomycetota bacterium
ATCGACCACGAGCGGCTGACGTTTCGCAACAACGGGATCGACCGCCGCTTGACCGATGTGCATGGGCAAGTCTTGAAGGACCTCGTGGCGTAAGCGATGGCGATCCGGTAAAACGGTGTTACGAACGGGAAGGGGTCGGGAGTCTTTTTCGGCCAAATACTTTTCCAGTCGCGAATGCTTTCACCGAAAAAGACTCCCGACCCCATCATGCACGACTCTGTGACGCAACCGCGTGAGACCGATCATGAGCATGCCACATAACTTTACGGACGATCCAAATTCGTTCCCAGGCCCACCGCCGAAGTCGAGCAACACGACCGTCATCCTCGTCGCGATTGCAGTCATCTGTGGCACGCTGATGTTGATCTGCGGCGGGGTGATCTTCGGCGTTGTGATGTCGGTACGGCAAGCACAGCAAGACTTCGAAATAACGATGGGCGACGAACAATGGAATTCGTCCGGCAATCCCTCCGCATTCCAGGAGTACAGTGGGCTTGTCGCTGAGGGGCGATACGCCGAGGCCATCGAGAGTGTTGACGAAGGTTTGAATGTCGATCCAGACAATGCCTTTCTGCACAACAACAAAGCCTGGCTGTTGGCCACGTGTCCCGATGACGCTGTCCGCGATGGCAAACTCGCTGTTGAACATGCTACCAAAGCCTGTGACTTGACGGATTGGAACAACTTCGCCTACGTCGACACGGCCGCGGCAGCTTATGCGGAATCGGGCGACTTCGACTTGGCGGTCAAATGGCAAGAGGAGGCGATTCAACTCGGTGGCGGTGCCTATTCGCAAGACTTTCAAAAGAGACTTCGCTTGTTCAAAGCCGGGAAGCCTTATCGCGAGGGCGTGCCTCCATTTCACGAGATGACCGAAGACACGACGACACAAGAGCAACCGGCCGAAGCGGAAGTTACCGACGCGCCGAACAACAAACCCACAGAGACTCCAACTTCGGAAGAACCACTCAACTGAAAGAATACGAGAGCAACGATGAAAGCAGCCTACATCGAACAGACTGGTCCTGCTGACAATATTATCTACGGCGATCTGCCGAAACCTGAAGCCACGGGATCGCAGGTACTTGTGAAGACCGGAGCCGTCGCGGTCAATCCGGTAGATACATATATTCGCAACGGTGCGAATTATTGGGAGTTGCCAAAGCCGTTTGTCATCGGCTGTGATCTGGCCGGAACCGTCGAGGCGGTCGGGCCGCAGGTGACTCACTTCAAAGTTGGCGATCGTGTCTGGTGTACGAACCAAGGGCTGATGGGTCGGCAAGGCACCTTTGCGGAATACTGTGCGATCGACGAATGCTGGCTGTACCCGACGCCGGACGATGTGACCCACGAGACGGCGGCGGCGTGTGCTTTGGTCGGAGTGACCGCTCACTTGGGACTGTTTCGCGATGCCGCACTGCAAGCCGGCGAATCGATCTTCGTCCATGGCGGCACGGGCGGCGTCGGATCGATGGTGGTGCAAATGGCCAAGGCGGCGGGCGCTCGCGTGATTACCACGGGCGGCAGCGACGAGAAGTGTGCCAGGGCGAAAGAGTTGGGAGCCGATGTCGCCGTTAACTACAAGACGCAAGATGTCGCTGCGGCCATTAAGGAGTTCGCTCCGAAAGGCGTGAACGTCGTCTGGGAAACACTACGCGAGCCGGATCTTGATGCACTGATATCGTATCTGGCCGAACGCGGTCGATTGATTCTGATGGCTGGTCGCGACGCACGGCCTCCGTTCCCGGTTGGGCCCTTCTACGTAAAAGGCTGCTCGCTGCACGGCGTCGTGATGTTCAAGGCAACGGCGGACGAGCTGCGAGCCTGTTCGGTCGACATGAATCGTTGGATGTCGGCAGGAAAGTTGAAAGCTCAAATCGGCAAGACCCTGCCACTCGCCGAGGCCGCCGCCGCACATCGTTTGCAAGAAGAAAACACTCTGCAAAAGAGCGGGACCTTGGCTGGAAAGATCGTGTTGAAGCCGTAAGTTATGCGTATCGCCATCGGCCAACTCTGGCAGGAGACAAACACGCTGAACCCGCTCGCGACAACGCGCGCGGACTTTGAGCAATTTGGCGTTTGTCGCGGCCACGATCTCGTCGAACAAATGGCGGACGTGAATGAGCTTGGTGGCTTCATTCAATCGATGCGAGCTTGGCCCCAGCCGCCTGAGATTGTCGGGCTCGTGCGTTTGCCAGCTTGGCCGAGCGGAACCGCGACTGCTGAATGTTTCGAATGGCTGCGGAGCGAATTCTTCAATGCCGTCGATGCAGCCAGGAAAGTCGACGCCTTTCTGTTGGCTTTGCACGGCGCGATGGTGGCGGCGGGACAGCCCGATGTCGAAGGAGCGATCTTGCAGGAGTTGCGAGAACGTGTTGGACCGAAAGTGCCGATCGTCGTGACGCTCGACTTACACACCAACATCACGCGCGAGATGGTGAAGGCGGCGGATGTACTGGTGACATATCACTCGATGCCGCACGTTGACATTTTCGAGACCGGACAGCGGGGAGCCGAAGTCTTGCGACGCATGCTGTTCGAAGGTGCGCAGCCCACCACAGCATTCTGTAAGATCCCGGCCGTCGTTCCGGCGGAGAACTCGAGTACCGAAGCCGTGACAGGGATTGCCGTCGACTTGAAGCGCCGCGTCGTGGAATTTGAAACGCAGCCACACGTGTTGTCAGCCGGTATCGCGCCCGTACAACCGTGGATGGACATCCCGCAATTCGGCTCCGCGGTGATCGTCACCACCGACAATGATCCAGAAGCAGCTCGCGCGGCTTGTGATTCGGTGGCCGAAGAGTTTTGGAATCGTCGACGCGAGTACATGCCGACCCTCTTTTCAGCCGCGGAAGCCGTACGGTTCGCTCATCAACAAAATGGCTTGACGGTCTTGAGTGACGCCGCCGACGCGACAACATCTGGCGCTCCCGGCGACAGCGTGTGGCTTCTGGCCGAGTTGCTGAAATACCGTTGGCCGCGTGAGGCTTTGGTGACGGTCGTCGCCCCGGAAGTTGTCGAGCAGTGTGCCAACATCGCTCCGGGGACACAACGGACATTTGCGCTTGGCGGTCGACGAGACAATCGGTTCGGGACGACGATTGAATTAGAAGCGATCGTCGAGCGCTGCTTCGATGCCCGTTTCACAATGACCGGGCATATTGGTAAGAACATGCCGATCGATATGGGACGTTCGGTGGTGCTCCGCCACGAAACCAACGTGTGCGTGATCGTGACGACTCGCAGCGGCCCGCACTTCGCGCCTGAGTTCTTCCGCACAGCCGGATTCGAGCCTTTCGAAGCCTCCGTCGTCATCGCCAAGAGTCCGTGCGGGTTTCGAGCCGTCTATGCTGACCATGCCGCGGCGATCTATTCTGTGAAAGCTCCCGGTTGTGCGCCTTCGGATTTTTGGAATTACGCGTTCAAAAACATTCCGCGGCCGCTGTGGCCCTGGGACGAAATCGAATCATGGACTCCCACACAGGACTTGCTACAAAAGTGACACTTCCCGTTTCCTACGATGACGTTCTGGCCGCATTGCCGCGTGTTCACGCACTGCTCAAACCAACGCCACTGTTTGAATGGCCGGGCCTGACAAAGCTGCTGGGCTTTCCGTTCCACTTGAAGCACGAGAACCATCAACCCGTCGGAGCGTTCAAGGTCCGCGGTGGCATCAACTTTGTCAGCACGCTCGATAACGAAGAACGTGCCGCTGGCATCATCGGTGTGTCGACAGGAAACCAAGGGCAGTCGCTGGCCTTTGCCGGTCGGCACTTCCAGGTTCCTTGCACGATCGTCGTCCCGGAGAAAGCTAATCCCGACAAGTGCCGTGCGATCCGCAACCTTGGTGCCGAACTGATTGAACACGGGCGCGACTTTGACGAGGCCAAGCAATATGTCGAAGAGTTCGTCAAGACTCACGGTGGCCGCTACGTGCATTCCGCCAACGAACCGCTGCTGATTGCCGGAGTCGGTACGATGGCTTGGGAGATTTTCGAGCAGCTTCCCGACCCCGATGTGATTCTCGTTCCGATCGGGCTTGGTAGCGGCGTGTGCGGCACTTGTATCGTGGCGAAGCACCGCTATCCGCGAGCCAAAGTGATCGGCGTTCAATCGGAGATCGCACCGGCCGTGGCCGAGTCGTGGCGGACGAACACGACGGTCACCACGAAAACGGCCAGTTCCTGGGCCGAGGGGTTCGCCACCCGGGCTCCCGCCGAAATGACGTTAGAGATCATGCGAGCCTTGATGGACGATGTCATTCTCGTCAGTGAAGACGAACTGCGACTTGCCGCCTACTGGATTCTCAAGCATACGCACAACCTGGCCGAAGGTGCCGGTGCGGGTCCGCTCGCGGCGGCGTTTAAGGAGCGAGGGCGATTTGCGGGACAGCGGGTTGTCGGTATCTTGTCGGGCGGTAATCTTGATCTTGCTGAATTGCCGCGCGTGTTGGAAATCGGAATGAAAGAGGAACGAAGTTGTGAGTAGCAAAGACAAAGTGGCGTTGGTGACTGGCGCGAGTAAAGGGGTTGGACGCGGCATCGCCTACGGGCTGGCCAAGGCCGGTTGGGATATCGTCGCGAATTACAACCGCGATCAGACCGGTGTCGACGAGACGGCAGCACACGTGCGGGAACTCGGTCGACGATGCTGGATCGTGCAAGCCGATGTTGGCTACGGCGAGCAAGTCACTGCGATGTTCAGTCGGCTGCGAGCGGAAGCTGGCCGACTCGACTTGCTGGTAAACAACGCGGGCGTGCAAACATTTGCGTCGCTGTTGGATCTGAAGGAAGAAGATTTTGACCGGACCATTCGCACGAACTTGAAGGGCTGTTTCCTCTGTTCGCAACAAGCGGCCCGGATGATGAAGGAACAGGGACAGGGCGGCGCGATCATCAATATCGGCTCGGGGGCCAACAAACAGCCGTTCCCTTCACTTATCGATTACTGTGCTTCCAAGGGCGGCATCGAGAATCTGACGAAGGTCTGTGCTGTCGAACTCGGACCACTGGGCATTCGCGTCAATTGCGTCGCACCCGGAGCGATTGAGATCGAACGCACCAAGCTCGAAGCGGGCGACTATGCGGGAACCTGGGGGCCAATCACACCGCTGCGCCGCGTAGGTCAAGCATCCGACGTGGCTGCCGTCGTGGTCTTTCTCGCCAGCGCTGCCGCCGAGTTTACGACTGGTCAAACGGTGTATGTTGATGGCGGGCTCTGGACGGCCGCACAATGGCCTTATCCGACGGAAGGCTAGTGCATCGTCAAGGTTAAAGGCCGGGTGCCACTGCTTGCTCGCAAGCAGTGTTATCCCCACCATTTGCTGCCAGCCGGCGCGATTGTGCAGGCTCTGCGGACTATGCGACTACGCTCCGTTTCGTCTCCCCCGGTTCTGCGGAAGGCCACATTTACACGGACGGCATCGACGTGGTGGCGACCTAGACTTTCCAGGCAAATCGTCGGTTGCGTCGATCTCCGGTCTCGTTAGGTCGGCTCATCGTGGCGCATCGAATCTCGGGCAAGCAGCGCTAGGCACCAGTGGAAATCATGCTAAACATCACCGAACCTTCGCCTCGACCGGCTCGTCGTGTCTTGATTGTCGACGACAACCCTGCAATTCACGAAGACTATCGGCGAGTGCTGTGTGCTGACGACTCTCACCTCGACAACTTGGCTTCGACCAAGTCCTTGTTGCTCGGCGGCCAGCCGTCCGGCAAAAGCCCAGATCTGAGTATCGAACTCGTGTCCGCGTTTCAAGGCGAGGAAGCTCTCGATCTCGTGCGGCGATCGGTAGCAGAAAACAATCCTTTCCAACTGGCATTCGTAGACGTTCGCATGCCACCCGGCATCGATGGTATCGAAACGATTTCGCGAATGTGGGACATCGACCCTGACATTCAAGTCGTCATTTGCACCGCGTTCTCGGACTACAGTTGGGAAGAGACCAGCGAGAGCCTCCAGAACTCGGACAAGTTGTTGATTCTCAAGAAGCCTTTTGATATCACGGTTGTTCGGCAGATGGCGTGTTCGCTGTTGGCGAAATTTGAATTGACGCAGCAGGTTCAGCAACAGATCGCCGAGATGGCGCGCGAGACGAAGTATACGCGAGCCATTATCGACAGTTCCAACGAGGCCTATCTGGAAGCAGACAGCGATGGCCGCATCATCAACTGGGGCGACAAAGCCGAAGCGTTGTTCGGTTGGACGTCAGATGAAATTAACTGCCAGGATCTGGGCGTCGTACTACAAACCGTTCGCGGCGCCGACGAAACTTTACGCGATTTGTTGTCGGAGCTCTCGGCGAAATCGACCGGGCAACGTTGCGAGATGATCGCCCGATGCCACGACGGTCGGGAGCTGCCTGTTGAAGTCTCCATCACGCCCATCGATTTGGATGGTTTCCGTTTCTTCAACGTGTTCGCGCACGACATCACTTCGCGCCACAAGCTGCAAACGCAGCTTGGGCACGCACAAAAGATGGAATCCGTCGGTCACTTGGCCGCTGGTATCGCTCACGAGATCAATACTCCGACACAATATATCGGCGATAACACCCGGTTTCTCCTGGACGCCTTCAATGACATCGGCGGGGTGCTCGCAAAATACCAAGAACTCCTGGACGCAGTCCGGGATGGGACCATCACCAAAGCTACGATCGCAGCGACAGAAACCGCAATCGCGAATGCTGACATCGAGTATTTGCTGGACGAAGTCCCGAACGCCATCAACCAATCTTTGGAAGGCGTCGGGCGGATTACCACGATCGTCCGAGCGATGAAAGCCCTTTCGCACCCAGGCCAGAAGGAAAAGGCCGACACCGACATCCATCAAGCCATCGAAAGTGCCATCACGATCTCCCGCAACGAGTGGAGATACGTCGCTGAAATCGAAACTGACTTTGACCCCAACATGCCGTTCGTCAGCTGCCAAGCCGGTGACGTCAACCAAGTGTTCCTGAACCTGATTGTCAACGCGGCACACGCGATTGGCGATGTCGTCGGCGCGGCCGATGGTCAGCTAGGTAAGATCAGGATCACGACTCGAGTCGTCGAAGATTGGGCGGAACTGCGATTTGCTGACACGGGCACCGGGATCGCTGAAGAGCACCGTGCGAAGCTCTACGATGCCTTCTTCACGACCAAGCAAGTCGGTAAAGGAACCGGCCAGGGTTTGGCGATTGCCCATTCGATCATTGTCGATGGGCATGACGGCACGATCGATTTCGAGACGGAGGTCGGCCGAGGGACGACGTTCATCATTCGCCTGCCTCTGGAACACGCTAGCGACGAGTTGCCGGCCGAACTGGCAGACACCATGATCGGCTGATCAGCCGGTGCCAGCTGCGGTGTTTTGCTGGTAGAAGCTCGGCGATCGGCACCGTTGTGCGACGCACTGCTAGAGCCAAACAGCGTTTATCCGTATCATGGCTATCACGCCTTTCAGGAGGAGTTTGACGTGCGCAGCGAGCGCCACTCGTCCAACAAAAAACAGGGCGGGACCGCATGACAAAGCACATTTCAGCACAACACGAACGCTCCGGCCTCGGGCCGGCATCGCTGATACTTGCGTGTCGGCTCTCGCCGATCGTGCTCCTCGTGATGGCCCTGCTGGGTTGTGGCACACAGGAGGCGGCCAAGCCCAAAACGCCCGCAGCTCCGCGTGTTGCCAGAACAAAGGTCGAACGCGGGCCTGTCATTGTCACGGTCGAAGTCTCTCCCGAACCGGCCCGACTCTCCGACGAACCTACGCTCACGTTGACAATCGATCACGAGCAAGGTGTGGAAGTCGAAATGCCCCCTTTTGGCGAATCGATCGGGAACTTTATCATTCGAGACTTTCGCGAGCCGCTGCCGGAATCTCGCGACCAACGCCAAGTCGTCCGCCAAATCTACACACTCGAACCGACAACCACCGGCGCGTTGCAGATCGACCCGATGACCATCACTTTTAACGATACTCGTCCGCACGGAGACGGTCAGTCGCACACAGTCGAAACTGAATCGCTCACGTTGAATGTCCTTTCCGTCGTTGCCTCCGACGCTCCGTCGTTAGCCGATCTGGAAGGCTTTGCCGCACCGGTCGATTTGCCGCCATCGCGAGCATGGATTGGGTGGTCGATTGGCGTGGCGGTTGTTTTGTTGGCCGGAGCCGCTGTGGCAGTCGCGTTCATCACTCGCCGCAGGCGCAACGAGGTCGAGCGGCAATTGACGCCACGGGAATTAGCCGATCGCGAATTGGAAGAACTTTGGCGCGACAAAACGAGTCGCGAAGACGTGAAGGTGTTCTACGTCCGTCTGACGGCGATCGTCCGAAATTACATCGAAGGCACCACCGGCGTGCGTGCCCCGGAACAGACGACCGAAGAGTTTTTGCGCGAGATCGGAGCCGGCGAACGCTTCTCGCAGGAAGAACGACAACGATTGAAAGAATTCCTCGAATCCGCCGACTTAGTTAAGTTTGCGCGATATCGTCCGCAGTCCTCGGACGTCGACGATTCGTACCACCGAGCGCGCCGGTTCGTTGGTTTGGCCGAAGGAGAAGCGGCAGCATGAGTGAGCTGCGTTTAGCCGAACCGCTGTGGTTGTTGATGACCGTGCCGCTGTTGTTGGCAACGGTGATCGCCATGCGCGGCGAGCGCCGCGGGGCTGTGTTGTATTCGAGTGTACGGCTGTTGGAGTCGTTGCCGGTTACGCTTGCACAACGAGTGAAACGCTTGCTGCCGTGGCTGCGATTCTCCGGCATGTTGCTGGTGATCGTGGCATTAGCGCGGCCCCAACTCGGATTGAAGGACTTTCAAATTCAGACCGAAGGCATATCCATCGTGATGTGCATCGATCGCTCTGGTTCGATGCAGGCTCTGGACTTTCAATTGAACGGCAACCGAGTCGATCGCCTGGAAGCCGTGAAAGCGGTTTTTCATGACTTCGTCGC
>CAUJKL010000212.1 GCA_963204995.1 Planctomycetota bacterium
AGGTCCGCAACAGATCCGCAACAGTCGGTCGATCAAAATAAGAACAAGAAACGTCCAGGGTTTGCTCATTCCTCGTTCAACATTCAAAATCCGAAATTCTCATGTCTGAATACTCCTTCGTCGAAAAACCGTTCCTCGATCAACTCGACGCCCTCGGCTGGACAGTGATCGACCAGGGGCCGGGCATTCCCACCGATCCGACCAAGAGTTTGCGTGAAAACTTTCGGGAAGTGACCCTGCGTGATGTGTTCAACCAAGCCGTGCGTGCGAACAACACGACCGACGATGGCCGAACGTGGCTCACCGGCAAGCTGCGGGTGAAGGTGGACGAAGCCGAGGAGGTCGCCGCCCATGCCTAACAAGTTGCCCATCAATCTCGAAGAGTTGCTGCGGCAGCGGCGGGTCGAAGGAGATCGGATCGAGTACAAAGCGGGCTGGAACCCGGACGCCACCATCAAGACGCTGTGCGCCTTCGCCAACGACTTCGAGAACCTGGGCGGCGGTTACGTTGTCATTGGTCAGGATTGCAACCGCGACGGGACCGCCATCTTTCCGCCGGTGGGTCTGAACGACAATCAGCTCGATCCGATCCAGCGTGAGCTATTGCAGTATTGCCAACTGATCCAACCGCCGTACTTTCCCATACTGAGCGCGGAACAGGTCGAGGGGCGTAATCTGATTCTGCTGTGGGCACCCGGTGGACTGAATCGACCGTACAAGGCCCCGCGCGCGGTGACGGCCAAGTCGAAAGAGTATCACTACTACATCCGGCGTTACTCGAGCACCGTGGAAATCAAGCCGAACAGCGAGGACGAACAGGAACTGCTGCGATTGACGGCGACGGTTCCGTTCGATGATCGCCAGTGCCAAAAAGCGGACGTGGAGGATCTTCGTCGGCCCATGATTCGCTCGTACTTGAAGGAAGTCGGCAGCGGACTCTATGACGTGTCGGCACAGCTGCCTTTGGTTGATCTGTGCCGGCAAATGAACATCGTCGATGGTGCCGACGAATTCCTTCGGCCGCGCAACGTCGGGTTGTTGTTCTTCCACGACGATCCAACGCAGTTCATGCCGGGCTCGCACATCGACGTGGTGATTTTCCCGGCCGGCCCCGGTGGCGATGAACTGATCGAGAAGACGTTTCGCGGCCCGATCCACGAACAGATTCGCGAAGCACTCCGTTACATCGAGAACCGCGTCGTCCGCGAGAAAGTGATCAAGCATCCAGGCCGCGCCGAAGCAACGCGCTTCTTCAGCTACCCGATGACGGCCATCGAAGAAGCGCTCGTCAACGCGATGTACCACCGCGGCTACGATCAACGCGAACCGGTCGAGGTGCGCATCAACCCCGACGGCATCGATATCGTCAGCTATCCCGGTCCCGATCCGTCGATTCGAATGGAGTCGCTCAATAGCGGCAAGATCATGGCCCGCCGCTATCGCAACCGTCGCATCGGCGAGTTCTTCAAGGAGTTGGAACTGACCGAGGGCCGTTGCACGGGCATCCCGAAGATGCGAGCGGCGATGGAACGCAACGGGTCGCCGGAACTCAGCTTCTCGACCGACGAAGCCCGGACGCATTTCGTGGTGGAATTGCCGGTTCATCCGGAACTTGTGGGGCTAAGGGTACATGACGAGGCACATGATGAGGCACATGACGGGGTCCATGATGATGTGTCTCAGTCGGAGTTGCGAGTCTTGGAATTCGTTGCGGAAAATGCAAAGTCGAAAGCCGAGATTGCACAGGAATTGGGTTTAAGCGCCAGAGGAAGAGCAATACACCGTCTACTGGAGGCGTTGCTTTCCAAAACCTTGCTTGAAATGACAATCCCAGACAAGCCGAATAGCCGCAACCAAAAGTACAAGATTACTCCGCTCGGCAATTCCAAGCGGCAGAAACGATGACTGCGATCTTCGGAACCGCAACAGATCCGCAACAGATCCGCAACAGGTCCGCAACAGGTCCGCAACAGATCCGCAACAGTCGGTCGATCAAAATAAGAACAAGAAACGTCCAGGGTTTGCTCATTCCTCGTTCAACATTCAAAATCCGAAATTCCCATGTCTGAATACTCCTTCGTCGAAAAGCCGTTCCTCGATCAACTCGACGCCCTCGGCTGGACGGTGATCGACCAGGGGCCGGGCATTCCTACCGATCCGACCAAGAGTTTGCGTGAAAACTTTCGGGAAGTGACCCTGCGTGATGTGTTCAACCAAGCCGTTCGTGCGATCAACACGACCGCCGATGGCCGAACGTGGCTGACGGATAAGCAACTCGACGACCTGCACGATGATCTGCTGGGGCACTCGGGCCGCAGCTTGGTCGAAAGCAATGAAGCCGTTCTCAAGCTGCTGTTCCGCTCCCAGGTCGATGCCAACGAATTGACCGGCGAGCAGTATCCGAACGTCAAGCTGATCGACTTCGAGCATCCCGAGCGAAACCAGTTCCACGCCGTCAACCAATTTCGTCTCGACACACCTGGAGCGACCAAAGAATTTATCATCCCCGACATCGTGCTACTGGTGAACGGCTTGCCGCTGGCCGTGATCGAGTGCAAGGAGGCCAACGTCTTCACGTCGAACCCAATGTTCGAGGCGTTCCAGCAGTTGATGCGGTACAGCGACCAGCGTGAGGAGACCAAGCTATCGGGCTTGCGAGAAGGCGAGCCGAGGCTGTTCTTCACGAATCAACTGCTGATCCGCACCAGCGGCGAGCAGGCCGACATCGGCACGATCACTTCGACCGACGAAGAGTTCTTCTTCCCCTGGCGGGACATCTTTCCGGAGAAGTATCGGGCGTTTACTCCGCCGTTGGGCAAGGTGCGTCCCCAGGAGACTCTCATCCAAGGCGTGCTACCGAAGGAGACATTTCTCGACCTGATTCGCACTTGCTCGATCTTCATGGATGTCGGCAAGGTGCGGGCCAAGGTGGTCGCTCGCTATCAGCAGTACCGGGCCGTCTGCAAAATCATCGACCGCCTTCGCACTGGCAAAACACCCAACGACCGATCCGGCGTCATCTGGCACACGCAAGGCTCGGGCAAATCGCTGACGATGGTCTTCGTGATCCGCAAGCTGCGAATGTGCGACGACCTCAAGGATTACAAGGTCTGCCTCATCAACGACCGTACCGATCTGGAAGAACAGCTTGGCGACACGGCGGCACTGACCGGCGAGAAGGTCACGTTCGTCACTAGTTCCCAAGACTTGAAGCAGAAGCTTGCCACGGATTCGTCGAACTTGAATATGGTGATGCTGCACAAATTCAACGAGAACCCGAATCGTGACGTGCCGGATTATTTGCAGGACGTGGTCGATCTGCCGAAGTACGAATCGTTTGGGCTGGTGAACGACTCGGAGCGGATTCTGCTGATGATCGACGAGGCCCATCGCTCGCAATCTGGCGACCTGGGCGACAACCTGTTCGAGGCGTTCCCGCAGGCCACCCGACTTGCATTCACCGGCACGCCGCTGATCGTGGTGAAGGAAGGCAAGAAGAAAACGGTGCAGAGATTCGGCAAGTACATCGACAAGTACCGGCTGCAAGATGCGGTCGATGACGGCGTGACGGTGCAGATTCTCTACGAGGGGAAGACGGCGGATTCTGCCGTGTCGCACAAGTCGGAATTCGACGACAAGGTGAATGCCTTGGCCGAGCAGCATGTCGCCAGCCAGATGCGGAAAGACGAGAATGTCGAGACGCTGCGAAGGATCGCCAACCGGGAGAACCGTAAGTTCGACGACTTGGTGAAAGAGCGAACGGCGGACGAGATCCTGGCTCTCAAGAAGAAATGGGGAACCAGCGACGATCTGTTCGAGGCCGAGCCACGGATCAAGGAAATCGCCAGCGATCTGGTGGCCCACTACATCGCCAACATCCTGCCCAACGGCTTCAAAGCCCAGGTGGTTTGTAGCTCGAAGCTGGCAGCCGTGCGTTACAAGAAGTTTATCGACGAGGCCGTGGCCGAACATTTGGCGGCGGAACAAGCGAAGCCGATATTTGTGAGCAGCGTTTCCTATCCGACCTTACCAAATGAATGGGATCAACAAAAACAAGCGGCTGAGGCACTCACGTCTCTGGTCGCTGAACGAAAGGACAATGATCGACAGAAGTACCGCGACGAAGCGTTGTGCAAGAAGCTGTCGTTGTTGAAATCTGTCGTCGTGGTTTCGTCCGAAGGGACTAACGAACGGGCGATCATCACTCAGGCCCGCAAACATGCGATGGAGGTCAAGGCCGTCGAGAATTTTAAGAAGAAGTTCGACTTCGACGACCCCGACAAGACGAACACGGGGATCGCCTTTCTGATCGTCTGCGACATGCTGCTCACCGGCTTCGACGCTCCGATTGAGCAAGTGATGTACATCGACAAAGTGGTCAAGGCCCACAACCTGTTGCAAACCATCGCCCGAGTCAACCGCATCGCCAAGGGGAAGACGCGGGGCTACATCGTCGACTACATCGGACTGACCGATCACTTGAAGGAGGCCCTGTCGATCTACGCCGACGACGACAAGCAGGATGTCGAGGGGTCGCTGACGGACATCGCCGGAGAATTGCCGGTGTTGGAAGCCCGCTATCGGCGGTTGCTGAATCTGTTCGTCGATAACGGCGTTGCCGAGATCGTGGATTTTGTTGAACAACGGATCAACGACGCCGCCCGTGAACTGGCCGTGCTGGAAAGGGCGATTCGGAGCATGGAAGACTTGGCTCAGCGAGCCAATTTCGAGGTCTTCCTGAAGAAGTTCTTGCAGAGCATGGATATCATCCTGCCCAACGCCGAGGCATTTCCGTACCGCATTCCGGCCAAGCGATTCGGCTTCCTGCTGGTGAAGATCAAGCAGCGCTACAAGGACGATTCGCTCAGCATCACGGGTGCTGGCGAGAAGGTACGAAAGCTGATCGACGAGCATCTGGTCAGCCTGGGAATCAACCCGAAGATTCCGCCCGTCGAATTGCTGTCACCGAATTTCGTGCAGCAGTTGGACAAGAACACCACGCCGCAGGCCAAGGCCAGCGAGATGGAACATGCGATCCGCAAGCACTGCAAGGTCCACTTCGAGGAAGACCCGGTGCTGTACGAATCGATGAGCGAGAAGTTGGAGGCGTTGATCCAGCGGTACAAAGACAATTGGGACTTGCTCAGCCAGCATCTGTTCGACCTGCGAAAAGATGCCGAGGCCGGGCGAAAGGATGATCCCGATGGCGTCAGCAAGAAGGCCGCACCGTTCTATGATCTGATCGGCAAGATCGCCTTTGGCAAAAGTGGTATCCCAACAGAACACGGCGAGCAGGCAAAACAATTGGTGATCGACCTACTCGGAAAACTTCATCGCACGATTGGGATCGTCAACTTCTGGGGCAATCCGCCCGAAGTGGCGAAGCTGCGTGGTGAATTGTCGGACTTGCTCTTGTTCTCGGGGATCGACGCCATCGCCGACAAGAGCGACAAGATCGTGACCGAGATCACCGCCTTGGCGAAGGTTCGGGAGAAGGACATCCTCGAATGATTCGCACCTATCGTGACATCCGGTACACGCTCAAGCGGAGCAAACGCAAGACCGCCAGCATCTACGTGGAGCGAGACGGCCAGATCACGCTCATCGCCCCCGAGGAATTATCCGATCTGCAAATCGACAAAGTTTTGGAAGACAAACGCCGCTGGATTTACAAGAACTTGGCCGAGTGGCACGACCTGAACGCCACACGCATCGAACGGCAGTTCGTGAATGGTGAGGGGTTCTTGTATCTCGGTCGGTCCTATCGGTTGAAGCTCGTGCCGAAGCAGGAGGAGCCACTGCTGTTGAAAGACGGCTACTTCTGCCTGCGAACCGATCTGCGACCTGCGGCCAAGGCCGTTGCCGCGTTTCGAGATTTCTACCGGGATAAGGGACTGGTGCGGATCAACCAGCGGGTGGACTACTTCAAGGCCCGCATGGATGTCGAGCCGAAGTCGGTCAAGATTCTGGACCTCAAGCATCGGTGGGCGTCGTGGACGCCGGGCGGGAATCTTAACTTCCATTGGAAGTGCATGATGTCACCGGCGAAGATTCTCGACTACATCGTCGTGCATGAACTGGCCCACCTGGTTTACCCGAACCACTCAGTGAGATTCTGGAACGAGGTCGATAAGCTGCTGCCCGATTACCACGAACGGAAAGAATGGCTGCGAGTGCATGGGGCGGGGATGGATTTGTGACCGACCCCACAATCCGTGAACCCGATCGATATTGTGGCTACTGGAGGCGGGCGTGTCGAGCAGGTAACTCGAACGCTAGAATATCGCCATGCGTTTCCCCGAATCCAAAATCAAAGCTGCCATCCAACACCCTGAAGAAGAGGTCCGACTGACGGCCCTGCGTTACTTCACGGACTCGCTCAACAACGATGACTCGGTGATGCCGCTCGTGATCAAGGCGGTCGAGGCTTACGGCGTGGAGAGTGCGTTTCGGATTCTCCGCGACGCGGATCGACT
>CAUJKL010000213.1 GCA_963204995.1 Planctomycetota bacterium
ATCCGCTCGGCAGTGTGGCCGCAGCGGAATATGCGAGGACGATCGCCGAAACCATGGATGCGATCCATCAGCGCGGGCTATTGCACCGCGATCTCAAGCCGTCCAACGTACTGCTCGAAAAAGCCTCGGGCAGAGTCCGCATCACCGACTTCGGCCTGGCCAAAAGCACGATTTCCGAGGGGATGTTCACGATGACCGGCCAGGTCTTGGGGACGCCCAGTTATTTGCCGCCGGAACAAGCTGCGGGGGAGAATCACCGCGTCGGCCCGTCCAGCGACATCTATGCCATTGGGGCGATCCTGTACGAATTAGTAACGGGCCGCCCGCCGTTTCTGGGCGAGACGCCGTGGGACACCGTTTGGCAAGTCCGCAACAGCGAGGTAGTGGTGCCGCGATCGCTGAACCCGAAGATTCCCCGCGATCTGGAAACGATTTGCTTAAAGTGCCTACAGAAGGAAACGCACCGCCGTTATGCAACAGCTCAACACCTCGCCGATGATCTAGGCCGCTTCCTGCGTGGCGAGCCAGTACTCGCGCGTCCCGTCCGCCTGTTGGAACGCGTCTGGAGATGGTCTCGTCGCAACCCGGCGGCATCGATCGCGATCGGAGCGGTCACCATCGGAGTGCTGGCTGTCGTCGCGTCCATCGTGGTATCGGCACAGACGCGAGCGACCTCTGCCGAACGCGCTCGGCAGTCGCAAAAACGACAATCCCTGATGCTGCAAAGTCAAGCCATGCTTAACAGCGAGCGGAGCGATGGGTGGTCGAAAAAGGCGTGGGACTTGGCGAGCCGCGCAGCGGCGATCGAGCGCGATCAAGACCTGCGCAATCAGGCTGCCTCGATCTTGCTCGGCGGGGACGCCACCGCTGTACAAACTTTCGAGCAGTACGGCGCTCGCCGCGTACTGTTCGACCCGACGGGCCGGCGCGTGCTGTTTGGTTCGGTAGTAGACGCTCAACAGAAGCCATTGGGAGCCAAGCTGTGGAACGTCGAGTCTCGCGAAGTATTGGACTTGCCAACCGCTGGCGACGGCCCCATCGGCTTTCGCAGCGACGGAACGCCGCTCCAAGTCGCCGTACGCCCGGATAACATCGGGTTCGTCATCCTGGATCTTTCCCGCGCGGAGACCGTCACGACTTTTTCTCTTCCTGCGGAGATGACATTGTCCGGCGTCGATCGAATGGCGATCACGGAAGACGGGTCGAAAGTCGCCGCAGCGGCGGTCGAAGACGGTAGAATCGCAAAGTTGCTGGTCTGGGATGGGGCAACGGGTGACGTCGTTCAATCACTGCCCGGGCCGGTCCACGCGATCGGTTTCACGTCAGACGGCAGCCTGCTGGGCGCGGTTGACGACCTGGAAGCGACACATATTTGGTCGGTGCGGACTGGCAAGGAATTGCGCGTCCTGCCCGCCGCAGCGGCCCAGATTCATTGCTTGGCTTTTGCCCGTGACCGGCAGACTGCCGGTTCGTCAGCGACGGACATCGAGGAGCGTGGCTGGTTGCTGGCATCTGGAGAGGCTGGTGGAACGGTCACGATTCGGGATCTCGCCGCGAGGATTCCTCGTTCGTACTGCCGCGGCAGCTATTACGATATTTTTGCCGTGTCGTTCTCTCCTGACGGCGTGACACTGGCTTCTGCGGGACGGGGTGAAACACATTTGTGGGATGTGGCGACCGGTCGGCACGTCTTATCGCTGCAAGCTGGTGACTTCACGACAGGGCTAGCCTTTTCACCGGATGGACGCCGACTCGCGACGAGCAGCTTGCCCGTCTTCTTTCCCCCACGAACGACGATTTGGGAATTGCAGAAGGGGAGTACGGGGTGCGAGTATCGTGGCTTGACGGGACAAGTCGCTAAGACCTACTTCTCGCCAGACGGAAACCAGATCGCCGCACTGTCACATGATTGGAAAATTGCGGTGTGGGACCAGCCGACGGGTTTTCTTCGCCATGTGTTCTCCGCGCCGCAGGGTCTGGTGGCTGACAATTCCTCAATCGCGTTCAGCCCCGATCATCGGCGTATCGCATTCTCGACATTGGAAGCGGCCGTACTTTGGGATGATGAGTCCGGCCAAGAATTACGGCGGTGGCCTCAGCCGCCCGGGCTTCAAGATACGTTGGTCTTTGACGACCGTGGTCGTTTACTCTCCTGCCGAGTGGAAACTGAAGAAGGAAAGCTAGGTCCGCTGAGCGATGCTCCGCCGCGGCAGCATCCGCGTGTCTGTCGCATACGCGACCTGCTGGCTTCCGACCCCACCGCATCCATCGCGGAGATTCGCGACTTCAACTGGCACGTGTTTGGAATCGCCGCCGCGCCAGACGGCAGCTACTTCGTCATCGACGGACGAGGTGGTTCTTACGGGGAGCACCGCCTGCTTAAGGTCTTTGACCCCACCGGAAAGCAGTTGCTTGACATACCCTCACGCCCAGTTGAATCGCATTTTGCATCCTTGGCGATCGATCCCGTCGGCAACCTGTTAGCCGCACTTACAGACGATACTCGTCAGGCAACCTTGTGGGAACTGCCTTCGGGCACGCTCGCGGGCCGCTTGCCGGAGCTGGCCGCGTCGATCTCTGCAGGCGGCAAGTTTTGGGGACGCTGCGGCAATTCCACGGAGGGTGGACGTGGCTTTTTAGTGTACGCTCACGACAGCCAGCGGCCCGTGGTCGGATTCGACATGGAGCGCCAGATAACCATCATTCAACCTTCCTTCTCGCGCACGGGAAGTCTTGTCGCTTGGGGAAATGACGTCGGTACGGTTTACGTTTGCGATCTAAGAGAACTTCAGCGCAAGCTGTCCGAACTGCAACTGCAATGGTGAACTTCATTCCTTGACAGATAGGAATCCGTTTCAAACTGGCGTGTCGGATAGATTTGGTGGATTGAACAGCACAACATTGGAGTACAAACATGAATGCGAATCGCGAAGTGATCCCAGACAATGCGGACGTCCGGCACCGAGGTTTCACACTGGTCGAATTGCTCGTCGTGATCGCCGTAATTGGCATCCTAGTCGCTTTGTTGTTGCCAGCTGTCCAAGCGGCACGCGAGGCCGCTCGGCGGATGCAATGCCAGAATCATCTGAAACAATTGGGCTTGGCATTTCACCACTACCATGACACCCATCATTCCTTTCCGCCCGGCAACGGTTACGGATATCGACAGGGAAACACCTGGATCTATGGCACGGCCGGTTGGCACCTGTTCATCCTGCCCTACATCGAGCAAGGTTCACTCTACGATCAGGTCAGCGTCGAAAACCCGCCAGCCCGCGATGTCGGTAATACGCCGATCGGCAACACCACCCTGGCCGGAACGACGGTGCCCTACGCCCGTTGTCCGAGTGACACGGGGCCGCCTGTGTATCAGGGGGCATCGGGACCAATCGTGCTCACCAACTATGGGGCCAATCGCGGCACCATGCGGATGGACAACCACGGCGGCTGTCTCCAGTTCAATACCCAACTCCGTCCGTTGACTCATCTCAGGCCAAGCCCCGTTCCTACCGCTTCGGAATGGCTGGCTAACTACTGGGGGAATTGTGTCGATGCCCAAACCTGCTCCAGCATTATCGGAGATTATGGCTACGGCTCGCGAATGCAGGAGATTGTCGACGGTACAAGCAATGTGGTGTGCATTGGCGAGTACCTACCGTCCTGCCATACCTGGGGCACGACAAAAAGTATGTGGTCTTACGCGAATTCAAGCGTGTCTACCTACACCAACGCACCCATCAACTTCGACACCTGCCCTCCGCACGCCCCCGGCAATCCGTGCGACGCGATCAACCAGTTTCCCGTGGCGAGCGGATTCAAGTCCCGGCACCCGGGGGGAGCAGTGTTCGTGCTGTGTGACGGATCAGTGCGGTTGTTGAACGAGTCGATAGACCTGATGACCTACTGGCGTTTAGGAGATCGAGCCGATGGCCAGCCGGTCAGCGGTTTCTAACAGCTCTTACCGAGTACACGTTTCGATGCCACTTTGGACGAAATGATTTTATGCGAACACGATTCCTATCGGTCGCCGGGATTCTGATAACGTTCATCGGGTGTGGAGGTAACGACCTCGGGACAGTGTCCGCCAGCGGCGTCGTCACCTGGAACGGTAGCCCAGTACCCGGAGCCAACGTGACGTTTCTGCGTGAGGCGGGCGGTGGTCCGGCGGCATTTGCCGTAACGGACGCTGCGGGACACTTTGAGTTGAGAACCGCTTCGCAGTGCGGGGCCATTCCTGGTCATTACAAAGTTCTGATTCAGAGAGACAATTCGCTCGACTTCAAGATTCCTGACGGTGTCAGCCGGCAAGAGTATATGGAACAAAATGGTTTGAGACCTCGCCCCCTGCTGCCGGTTCGCTACTCTCAAGTAGAAGGAACTCCGCTGCAATTCGAAATCTTTAAGGAGGCGGCCAAGAACGAATATCAGGTCAATCTTGTGGACTGACGCTCGTGATCGCTGGATGCGGCTAGTCACGACAGATTCGGCGATGTTCTATGAGAACTGACACGGTCGCGCGGAGTTCGGCAACGAGTTTGCAAACGACTCAGCCGCTCGGTGGTCGCACTCACTTCTTGCCAACATAGCTACAGCGGCATCAGGCGAATGCTGCGGAGATCGAATAAGTTGGAACGGATGTTGCCATCAGAGCGCAAAACAAGCTCCGACGAACCTGCGGGCAAGTCCACTTCGCCGACATTTACCGAACGATAGTTGTCCCAACCGCCCGTCCCTTCGACGGCCCCGGTCAATGTTTCCTGAACTACCGAAAGCAGCCAGCGACTCCCTGCCGAACTGTCGTCAGACGCATATTCGATCGTCACACGATACCTCCCGGCCTTGGGGAGATCGAGCGACCAGATGGCATGGTCTTCGATGCTGCCCCAGTAACCGAGATTCCGATATTTCTCTTCCAGGATCAGCGTCGGGCCGTAGATCCGCGCGTGAATCGGTAGACAGCGAATCGACCCGTCGTCACGAGCCGGCGCGACTTGCGGCTCGTTGCCGGGAAACTGCTTCGGCGGCGCAGCGACGCTGCGGGCAAAGGCCACCACGTCGGCCATGTCTTGAGGCGGCAACTCCTTTTCCATTCCCTCGGGCATCAGCGACTTGCCGGTACTCAGAAGCTCGTCGAGATCCGTTCGCAAGATCGTCTGCTCCTTGGCGTCCGCCCCTGTGATCGTGATGCTGTTCCCCGTCTCGTTGGTGATCATGCCAGTAAATTGGCGACCATCGTTGGTGACTGCGACGTAACTACGGAACTTGTCTTCGACCGCCCGATTCGGATCGAGAATAGCTACTAGCATCGCTGCTGACGATTTGTCTGTCAGGGCGGTTAAATCTGGGCCGACGTGTTTGCCAGTCTCTTGCAGGCGATGACATGTAGCGCATTGCTTCGTGAAGATCAACTTGCCGCGCTCGTTGTCGCCGGTGAGCTGTGCTGCGAGAGCGTACTCGGTGAGTACTTGCGAGCGGCTTGACGTCGTAGCACTCGAAAGCAGCTTCGTCGCTTGTTCCCGAATCGCCGCATCGCGATGTGTTAGCAGTTGTTGTCGGAGTCGCGCATCGACTTCAGTAGACGAGACAACTTTCGACTCGATCGCCGTCAGCAACTCGTGGGTCCACTGCGAGCGAGCCAATAATCGATCGAGGATCTGCGCCCGCAACGAAGGCAAATGCGATTGCCACCCGGCGAGCAATTGGTTCGCTGTGTCGGCCAGGTTGCGTGCCGTCATGGCATGAACCGCTGCGGTTTGAATGGCGGACGAGTGACGCGAACGGAGCAGCTCGGCCAGCGCTGTCAGATCGTCGGCATTTTCCGCAGCGACGCCTAGTAGCTCAATACAGGCGAGCCGTTCGGATTCGACCGCCTTGTGGTCGGCAGCAATTCGTCTAGCTTCCGCTAGCAAATCACGAAGCTGGCTCGAAAGCCGATCGTCGAACAGCTTTGTGCGGTCCAGCTTTCGTCGATCGAGCGAATGCAGCACGGTGGTCGCGGTCGCGAACTGCCAAGAAGCGAATCCAGCTGGCGGCTTGATGAAGATCGAGCGTAATGCCTCCTGAAGCAGTTCCGGTTTGCCGATGCCGATGGCAATCGACAGCAGATTCTCGATCAGCATGTTCTGCGACGCCGCCTCGGGGAGCGTGGCTTCGATGGCCGTCGCAATGTTGTCCTCGCGAATCCCGCTGAGCGCGGCAGCCACAATGAAGCGATCGTCACGATTCGCCATCGCCAGTAAAGCTAACTCACCGCCGGCTCGCGGATAATTCCACTCGCCGAGTGTGTAGGCGGCCTGAATCCGCTCTTGGACATCGCCTTTGGCTGCAATAACAATGATGAGACTCGCCACTTCTTTGGAAGTACCGATGTAGCGTTCGGCGATTCGAATCGCGTGCCGTCGAACGCCAGGGTGCTTGTCGCGCAACGCTCGTACAACAAGGGACTCGGAAACCGCATTCAAACCGTCGAGCGTACAGAGCGAGTGCAATCGCGTTGTCGGACGCTCGGACTCGGCGGCTAACCGTTGCAACGGCTCGATCGCGGCCGCATCATTTCGCCACAGCAGCATCTGCTGCACCATATCGCGCTGCCAGCCATTGGGGCTGTCGAGCGCGGCGACCAATGTCGTCGTATCGAGCTGGTCCAGTCGCGTGATCGGTCGCGGCTCGCCGTCGCTCGGAACTACACGATAGATCCGACCCATGTCGTGCCCCGAGCGAAGATCGAGTTTCTGTTGCCACGCGGCGGGAATCCACTCGGGATGTTCGATCACCAGGCGATACATGTCGCTGATCCAGAGCGCACCCTCCGGTCCGGTCCGCACCATCGTCGGTCGAAACCAGTTGTCGGATGACGCCAGGAATTCGGAGTCCTGTTCAGCGCTTGCTCGCTGACTTGCAAACGTCGAACCGTCCACTCTGACGATCTCGCGATGCACGAGGTTATGCACCGGCTCGCAGATAAACGCCTGCGAGACTTCTCCCTGCTGACCGCTGGCCGCGGACCGCTGACCGCTTCCAAACAACAACTCATCTCGATAAATCATTGGGCTACACGCCGACGTAAACCGATCCGCCTTGTCGAAATCATTGAACCGCGCCAGTGTACGGCTCGTCGGAAAGATCGGTGCCGCGCCGGGTTGATTCGAGATGTGGTGATTGCCAGCAGGCGATGCGTAGTGTGGGTTGCGCGCCTGATAATGGTCGTCTAGGACGTAGTGCCACATCGGATTGCTGTTGTTGCCGCCGAACCAGTTACCCCAGTCGTCACAGTTCCGACCAAATTGCGTCTGCCCCGAGACGGCTTCCAATTCGCCCGTATCCGGTCGAATTCGCAAATCGCGCCCACGGATGTCGATCGACTTGCCCGTCTTCAGCGACTTGACCGTCCCGCCGCTGTCGCCATTGGCCAAGTACAGCCAGTTATCCACACCCCACTGCAACCCGTTCACACGATGCTGCTGATTGCCCTCGACGAAACCTTGAAAGAGCGTCTCGCGTTTGTCAGCGACTCCATCGCCATCGGTATCCTCGGCGTAAAAGATCTCCGGCGCGGCGGTCACCAGCACGCCGTTTCGCCACGCCTTCACACCGTTGGGAAACGGGACTTTGTCGAGGAACACGGTCGAGCGATCGTATTTGCCGTCGCCGTCTTCATCGATCAATCGCCTGATCCGTCCGCCGGGCTCGCCGATTGGATCACCCGCTTTGTTCCAGGTCGCGCCGTTCGGATAATCTCCCATCTCGGCCACCCAGAAAGCTCCGTCCGGACCCCAATCAAACGCGACCGGATCGGCGACGAGCGGTTCGCTGGCGACGAGTTCAATTCTCATCCCCGCCGCCAACGTGATCGATTTGGCGGACGCTGCGGGAGATTGTGCCGGCGGAAATTCTGCGACAGCTTGTGCTTTAGCGACTGCGACGATCGACAGCGTGACGAGTATTCCGCAGGTCAGCGATCTGAGCGAGCGCTGTATCCATGTCAGGCTCAACGGTCTTTCTCCTCAATGACGTTGCGCCAATATTCGGGCATTCCACGATAAGCGGCTTGATACGTTCGTTCGAGCGGCACGTTCACGTAGAAGTCCTGATCCAAAAACAGCGGCATATCGACCAACGCCGCGCCCACGGAAGTCGGTTCGAGATAGGCCTCTGGCAGACGGTTCGCGATGTAAGCTACCAAGGCCAACGGTTGGTTGTCGGGCGGTTCGTAAATTCCCCCGCCAAGTTCTGACCAGATCGCACCGTGCATGCCGCGTGGGTCGGCTGGTCCCGGCGGGAACAGGTCGATCACCAGCAGGTGCAAATGTTGGCCGATCGCAGCGCAGACTTTATCCACAAACGCAGCGACCGACTTCGCGCGATCTTTGTTTGCGGGTGAAACAATTTCCAGCAGTGCCACCACGCGGTGACCGGACACATGCCGGATGCTGAGCGTGCGGCGCGCCAAACGATAATGGGTCGCCTCATCGACCTCGACGTGGACGTGGCGGCTCACTTGCGGTGGTGCTTCGGCAACGGCGACGGCCCCTGCGGGTTGGCCCAGCGACTCCGCACGTGGTGTCGCTAACGCCAGCACATGGGGGATCGCACCGACCGCCTGTTGCTCGGCGAGTGCATAAAAACCTTCCGGCAGGAGTCCGTCGTTGAGTGCTTCACTGATATGGGTGATCCAGGCGGCATGGAAGTGATGAAATGTTCCGGCATCGACGCGCGTCCAGTCGTGGATAGGCATGTTTCAAGTTTCCCTGGGGTTCTTGAATTCGCTGGCTCTATTCTACGTTCGCTTCCAGCATCTTGTCGAACGACAAACGCTCGACCAAATCCGGCAGCCGATTCGTATCTTCGTTCTGCACCCACATCGATCGCGAGTGGAACCACGCTCCGTTGTTGGTCCCGTCGGCTCGCACAATCATTGGGATCACCGGCCCGATCCCGCCTTCTTGGCCGCGTCTGCCCTCGATGACTTTGATGGACCAACCTTCTTCCTCATTCTTCCAGAGATATAACGAGTAGCGATCACCGTTGGAGAAGATGATGTCGTCGAAGCCGTCTTCGTTGACGTCGATGAATCGCAGCCCTGTGTCTCGGCCCTGTTCAATCGCGACTCCCATGGGCAATTGTTTCGCAGATGCGTTGTGACGTTGCTGGTTCGCGTTTCCGTTGACTACTTCGAGCCTGCCGTCTTGATTGAGGTCGCGTAGCTGGATGTAGTTCGGACTACCATCCATGCTCCGCAGCGAACGTCCGTCGAGTAGGTTGCGATGGATACGGTCTAGGGCTTCGCGAAACGTCAAGAACTTCACCTTCTTGCCGTGCTTCTCGACCGCATGATCGATCAGTTCAACAATCTGATCGTTGCGAATCCAGCCGTGTGGATGAAAGACCAGGTTGAACGTCCCTTGCTTGATGACAACGGCATCGAGCGCGGCTTTCATGTCCTCGACGGTTTGGGGATTGTTCGGCTGCTGGATGTTTTGGGCTTCCCAGTCGCTGGGGACGATGCAAGGAAACTCCCAGCAAGTGCCGCCGATGATGTAGGGATACGGATAGTCTTCGATCGTGTTGACGAAGGACTTGAACGGCAGGTACTTGCGGAAGCGTTCGTTGCCGTCGGCGTCGAGGACGAGTTCGCGCGGGAGGTCTTTGTCTTTCGACGTGGTGATGTTGAAGACGGATGTGTCGATTTGAAGGTAGTTGCCGTTCTCCGTCGTCTTGTTGAAAATTCCGGCCCAAAAGCGCGGGCTCGGCGTGTTCAAGGAATCGCAGCACGGCATCCGGAAGGCGACGGGCTGGTTGCCAGGAATCTGATTCATCAAATCGACACAGCGGTCGTACGTACTCTTCGCCTTCGCAAAATCTCCGCCTTG
>CAUJKL010000214.1 GCA_963204995.1 Planctomycetota bacterium
GGGCGACTGATAGCCGAAGGCCCGATTGGCCGACGGAAGCAGAATGCCTGCGGCCCCCGTGGCGGCTACGCCTTGAAGAAACTGACGACGTGATGTTTGGCGAGATGTTGGCATCTGTGATGTTCCTTTGGATAATATGACCCACAGCAGAACTCGCAGTCGATTCTGACTGGGAGTGTTTTCAAGCACCGTTACTCCGTCAAGGATACCGGAAATCTTACACGGCTTGAACAGGCCCTGCTGGGACGCGAACTTTTGCTAGACTCGTAGCTCTGCTCTGCGGGCCCCGTGAAGAGAGTCAACCGATGTCGATCCAACATGACAGCGAAGTCGCTCAGGCGATCCGCGAACTTGGGCCTCGCGAGGCCTATCGGCACCTGATTGAAGCTAACAATCAACAGATTCGCGCATCCGTCCTCGACAACGGACGAGAGATTACGGCGGCTCGCACGGCGATTCACACTGGATTAGCGGCACATTGGGTGGAGGTTCAAAGTAAGCGGTTTGGTTATGAACGGCCGTTCGCCTTGGTGGCACTCGGCGGGACCGGACGGGGCGAAATGACGCCCTGCTCCGACACGGATTTCGCAATACTCTTCGAAGAAGATACCAAGGACAACGCGTTCCTGACCTTGCTGCTGGCTCAGGCGGTGCATGGTAGGCACTTCGCCGAAACCTACGGATTCAAGATCTGGCCGCAGCCGTATAACTTGGAACACGCACCGGCCCTCGAGGGCATGCAGCTGAACGCCTTTCTCGATATGCGATCCGTGTACGATCCTCACGATTTCGCCCCTGCGTTCCGAGATCGTATTCGGGCAACCTTCGACCCGTTCGAGCATTTTCTGCTCGTGAGTCGCAGCTGGCGCGGCGCGGGCTGCACACCCGCTGTGGGTGCCGGCGACCGGTTGGATCGATTCGACATCAAGAATGATGGGCTGCGCGCTTTTCTCGCGGGAGTCTGGATGCTCGGCGGCCCACAGTTTCGTCACAGTTCAGAGATCTACGGCACACTCGACGACCCACGCGATCTGGACGCCTACTACTTCTTGCTCCGTATTCGAGCGTTTATCCATCTGCGTCGTGGTACGCGCGGTGAGTCGAAGGTGGACGGCTCGCACGATGAGGATGTGTTGCAATTCGAGGACTTCGCGTCGTTCGGCGAGTTGTTAGAATCGAACTTCGACCAACGTGAACGCTTTGAATTTGCGAATCATGTTCGCGCTCGTTTGTTGTCGGCGCGTCGCCGTGTCGAACGCTTCACTCGCGGGATCATTGGGCGGGAGCTGCAGCAGGGACACCGGACATTTCCCGGCAGCTCGATCATCCACGGCGTCGGCGGGTTGCGGCATGATACGATCGCCACCGATGCGACGCTGTCCGACAGGAGTGCGGCGGCTCTGTCGCTGGTCCTGGCCTCACAAAAGTATGGTGTGGGGATCGATCCTGCCGAGTTGGAAGAGGTCTTTCGAAACGCGGGGGACTGGCTGCTGCGGGTTCCTCAACTTTCGGCCCTGTTCTACGAGTCGCGTGGCAGTTTGGCGGAATCGCTCGAGTTTCTGTCGCACATCGACGGTGCCCTGGAGCGGCTGTTCCCTGGGTACACCAAGTTCGAATCGTCGCTCGACGAGCGAGTTCTGGAAGAACGAACGACTTCGCGCGGCACGTGGGTGCGAGAGAAACTTCAAGGACTCGATGCCTGCCTCCAGATTGGCTGGAAGTTGTTGGCTCAAGGAAAGACGATGTGGGATCCGCAGAAGGCCGAGTTGTCGGATATCGTCGCTGCTGAGTCTGCGTTGCTCGACTCGGATCATCTCGCCGCGATTAAGCTGGCTCTGCTCACCAAGCGACTGCCGATGACCGCCGACGATGTCGCTTGCCAAGCTGACGAGAGTCTCCAACTTCACGAACGCTTCGCATCGGGCTTTTCCGGAATCGAGTTGCAGGAGTACTTGGCTCCTTTCGCGACGGAGGCTGGTTTTACGGAGAAGACGATTAGCGTCGCCACCTTCCTGATAGCGAACCGCCGCGTTTTGAAGCAACTTTCTAATCTCGGCAGGAACGACGAGACGGTCGTGAACGATCTCGTCAGCCGCTGCGAAGACGTGCAGTGCTTACGCGCGCTGTTGACCTTTACCTGTGTCGACCGCCAGTTCGGAATGCCGACACCGAGAGTCTGTCCCTACGCATCGCCGACTGACATGGACGACCGAAAGCAAGGCCAATGGTGGTTGGAAGAGAATCATCCCGCCCGTTGGTTCAGCACGCAAGAGCTCTACGTCAAAGCGCTGACGCGATTCTTGCCAGAGATCACGCCCAATCCGATGCGAACTCTAAATGCCGCGGGATATGGCGCAGGTGAGTGCGAGATCCTCAAGGATTTCGGACACGACTACTTCACTGGTCAGTATGTCCGGCATACGAATCGTTTCGCTTCGCATCTGCTACGCTTGGCTGGAGACGAAGCGGCGGCACCCAAGGTCGACTTGGTGCGCGATGGCGACGCCGTTTTCCTGGGAGTCGCAGCCCGCGACTTCCGCGGCTTGGCCTCTTGCATCGCCGGTGCGTTGCATCACCATCGTGTGAGCTTGCGACAAGCTCATTTGTTTTCGGCGACCAAGTACGGGTTGGCGCTCGATTTTTTTCACTTGGGAGCGGACAGGCCGTTTCCCAGCGATCTGACCGCCGCCGTTAGTGACGCCGTTCAGAGACAGCTCTACATCGCGGAGTCCGACGCCGCGTCTTTGCCGCTGCTCCACGCGCCGTGTCATTTAGACGGAAGCACTAAGGGCGGCTATCGCTTGCACTATGAAACGACGGGCGACACGAGCGGGGAATTGTATGCCCTGACGTTCAAAGTGTTCCACCACTTAGGTGCCAGCATCCACGGCCTTTCCGCCTTTACCTCGCGCGGCTCCGCCTTCGTCACCGTCCACCTCACGTTGCCGGACACGCGAACCTTGCAGGAGGCGCGGCAGATCGTCGAACGGGAATTCTAGATCGGATTATTTCATCACCGGTCTGCCCGTGGTTATTGGACGCAAGATGCCGCTGTTGTGCTGAGGTTCGCCTCGTCGCCCTTCTCTCGCAAGTCTGCCCAGTCCGCGCCGCGCGCAACCTTACCCAATGCCTTGCTTTCGAGATTGGTGAGTTACACTACTTACATGATACCCACAAAGGAAGCAGCAACCGCCGGTCAAGCCGTCTACACGCCGCGTATGCTGCGTCTCTACGATCTGATTGTTCTCGGCATCTCGAATCGCTTCATTTGGAAGTGTCCTACGGAGAGGTTGCTCCGGCTCTACGACGATAACATCTCGAACAACCATCTCGATGTTGGTGTGGGAACGGGTTACTACTTGGACAAGTGTCGGTTCCCCGGCGACCAACCGCAGATCACACTGCTTGACATGAATCCGAACTGCTTAGAGGCTGCTGCGTCTCGAATCGCGAGGTATTCGCCAGCTTGTCACCAAGGCAACATCTTCGAACCCCTGAAGTTGAATCACGCCACGTTCGACTCGATTGGGTTGAATTACGTTCTCCATTGCCTCCCAGGAACGATGCAGGACAAGCTGGTCGCCGTGCGACAGCTCGTCGAGTTACTAGCACCCGGCGGCCTATTATTCGGATCGACGTTATTGCACGGCGGCGTACCGCGAGGCTGGACCGCCCGGCGGCTCATGGATTACTACAATCGCAAACAGATCTTCTCGAATACCACCGATGAACTCGCGACGCTCGAACAGGGGTTCGCGGCGATGTTCGACGATTTCGACATCGAAGTCGTTGGCTGCGCAGCACTAATGCGGGGCCATAAATCCGCCTGATGCTTCGCTTTTACGGCAGCAGGTCTGGGCAACGCTTTGCCGGTCGTGTTAGAGTCTGCGGTGGTCGTTGGGGTTGGGACTTCCCCACTCCGAGGCTGTGATTTTATTGGGTGGGATAGGCTTCCAGCCTGTCAGAAATACGGGGAAAATGACAGGCTGGAAGCCTATCCCACGATTTTTTCACAACCTCTCCGCGAACCAGTCACCTCGGCACGTCGTAGGGACGAAACCATGAACGCACCGGCACCATCATCCAACAAATCTCGTCTGACTTTGGCTCTTGTCGGGGCGGTCATCGGGATGGCGGTCGCGCTCCTGCTGTTTCAGAGCAGACGTCCACCTACAATTGCCCCCGTCCCGGACGACCATCAGCCGAACGCATTGACTGCTCAACAAGCCGGCGAGTTGCTGCGAATGGCCCAACTGGCAAACGGGCACTTGGAAAATGTCGAGTTGACCAAGGCCGATGCGTTGTACACAGAAATCGTCGAACGACTTCCCGATGAGCCGCTCGGCGTGCGAAACCAAGCCATCTGCCGCTACTTGCTTCTCGAACAACAAAAGATCGAGCCGGCGGCGGTTCAGGCGTCGCTCGCGAAACTTCAAGAAATTGAGCCGAACGAAGCTGCGACATACTGGCTGCTTGGCAAAACGGCAGCTAGAGCCGGAATCACGGAAGCTGCCACGGCGGTTAAACACTTTCAACGTGCTGCGGAGTTGAGCCCAGACAACGCCGTTTACTGGTACGAGGCATATGATGCCGCTCGCGTGATGCCCGATGGTGAAGCACAAGCCAAGCAGTTCCTCGGCGAGGCGTATCGCTTGGCACCGAACAACTTGTTCTTGCTCGGTGACTGGCTGCTTGCACAAGCACAGGCCGAAGATCCGACGACCGCCGATACTTTGAAAGCCGCTAAGGAAACTCTCAAGCCGCTGCGCGACACGGTCCTCAAACGCCATAATGTGGACGTTTTCCAATTGCTCGATGCGGCGAGTGATTCGCTCGCGAAAGGCGATTGGAGCAGCGTCGTCCGAAACGCTCGCATTTGTATGAACGTGACACGTCCGAATGACTTCACTCAGGGTGACAAACGTGCTCTCGCACCTCACGCACTAGAATTCATGGTCCAGGAATTCAGCGACGAGTTCAAAGGCCTGTTCCCACCATCGACTGTAACCGATCCGCTGATCGATGTTAGCTTTATCAAGTCGGGGGCTGTTGGTGTTGGCGGCGATATCCGAGATGCCTTACTGGTCGATTTTGATCTCGATGCGAAATTAGAACTCATTGTCCTGGAGGCTGGCAAACTGACGGTGTATCGACAAACTGCTTCGGCCACGTGGGAGGAGCTGACGTCGAATGAACTTGCGGGTGAATACTCGGGGCTGCTGGCCGCCGACTTGGATCGCGACCGCGATCACGAAGTAAACAAGCCGACTGCCGATGCGGCGACTCCCGCAAACACTTCTTGCTTCGATGCCGACACCGACCTTGTGGTCTATGGCAAGTCCGGCCTACTGCTGCTTCGCAATGTTCTTGCTGACGATGGACAGCGATCTCTAGAGGTCGTGAAGCAAGAGGAGTCGCTCGACAACATCAAGGACGTGGTTACGGCGGTCCTCGTCGACTTCGATCACGACAGTAACCTCGATATCGTCTGTTCAACGACCGGCGGGCTCGTCGCGCTACTGGGACAAGGCGAGATGTTGTTCGAGGACGTCAGCCGCTATTCTTCGTTTCCGACTCTTGACGCATCGACTCCCGTGAGTAGCTTGGTGGCCGTCGATTGGGATCGCGATGTCGATATCGATATCGTTGCCATCGCCGCGGACCAGAGTCTTGGCTACTTGGAAAACCTTCGCCACGGGAATTTTCGCTGGCAGGCGTTCGGTGAAGACTATGCGCAGTTGCGCGATGCGAACTCACTCGCGGTTGTCGAGTCGGACGCAAATGTCTCGTGGGATCTGATCGGTGCCGGTGCTTCCGGCGTGACCCTGCTGCAAACCCGCACTCCGCAGGCTGGCAAAGTACAGTTCCTCGCGACCAAGAAGATCTCTGAAGTGGGAGTTAGTGGCATCGTCGCGGCGGACATGGACAACAACGGCTATCAAGACGCAATTGTGTGGACGACGGATTCCGTTTCGGTGCTGCGAGCCAAGAGCGACGGAAGCTTTGCGGAACCGCTGGCGCTAACCGACTTGCCGACGCAGGTTCTCCGCTGTGACGTGGGCGACGTAGATAACGACGGCGACCTCGATCTCTGTGTGATTGGAGCCCACGAGGTTGCGGTGTTCGTCAACGAAGGTGGAAACCAAAACAATTGGCTGTCGATTCGTGCGATGGGGCAAGTCGATAACGCTGGCAAGGCGAACCACCACGGGATCGGCAGCTTGATCGAAGTGAAAGCCGGTCCGCTGTATCAGGCGCAGGTCGTGGCCAAGCCGGTCACGCATTTTGGTCTCGGGAAAGAGCCCAACGCCGCAATCGTCCGCTTCTTATGGACGAACGGTGTGCCGCAAGACATGCTCGAACCTGCGGCCAATCAAGCGATTTGCGAGCTGATGACGCTGAAAGGCTCGTGCCCGTACGTCTATACATGGACCGGTGAGCGTTTCGAGTTCTTCACCGATTGCCTCTGGGCCGCGCCCATCGGATTGCAGCTGGCCGAAGATGTTCTGGCACCTTCGCGGAGTTGGGAGTATCTACGCATCCCCGGCGACCGGTTGCGTGAGAAGGATGGGCATTATTCGCTGCAAGTCACCGAAGAGCTTTGGGAGGCCGGCTACTTTGATCTCGTCGATTTAATCGCCGTCGATCATCCAGCCGATGTCGAAATCTTTTCCAACGAGAAAGTGGGGCCGGCGGAAATCTCGGAGTTCAAATTGCACACCGTGCGGCAACGCCGCTACCCAGCCGCCGCGCGTGACCAGCGCGACAGGGACGTGCTGCCACAGATTCGCCATCAAGACGGCCAATTCCTCCGCGCCTTTGACAAGACAATCGTGCCGGGCCTCGCCGAAGAGCACTTCCTGGAACTCGACCTAGGAAAACTGGACTCACCGGAACAGATCATCTTGTTCTTGACCGGTTGGATTTACCCGACCGACACCTCGTTGAATGTTGCCCTCTCGCGACATCCGCAAGTCGGCGGCCCGCGTCCGCCATCGGTTCAAGTTCCGGATGCGGACGGTAACTGGCGCGAAGTCCAAGCTTACATGGGTTTTCCGGGCGGCAAGACCAAGACGATCACCGTCGACTTATCAAAGGCGTTCCTGACGGACGACTATCGCGTTCGTATTGCCACGACCGCCGAGATCTATTGGGACGAAGCCTTCTTCACCGTCGACGAAGCCCCGGCTGAGATGCGACTGACCTCGCTGACGCTGGAGTCAGCGGACTTGCACTATCGCGGCTTTTCGCATGCCCAGCCAAAACAGCCCAACGCGCCCGAGACGTATGACTACGCGAACGTGCAAGTCTCACCGAAGTGGCCACCGATGCAAGGTGCTTTCACTCGCTACGGCGATGTTTTGGAACTCGTCACCGTCGCGGACGATCGGATGGTGATTCTGGGCGCGGGTGACGAGATGACGTTACGATTCGAGTCACCGGAAATCGAGTTGCCCGATGGCTGGGTGAGGGACTTCATCATGCATAACGTCGGCTGGGACAAGGATGCCGATCTGAATACGGTCTACGGCCAAAGTGTCGAACCACTGCCATATCGCGAGATGACCTCTTACCCTTACGGGCCGGAAGCTACATACCCAGCAACGCCGGAACATTTGGATTATCTCGAGCGTTACCAGACTCGCGGCCAGGAAGCACAGCGTTTTTGGCGTCGCATCAAAGACTATCCAACCGTACCGCCAAGCAGCTGATCCGACTTGAACGCACTCGGCCGCTTGGCACCGTTGCGTCCAAGAAATGAAAACAGCAAATGACCTGCGGCATCTGCCCTGCCCCACTTGCATACCGCCCTGCCAAGGTCATTCGCTGTTCCTGCCGTATCAAGGAGCACCAACTTGGTAATCCAACATGGTGCCTCTGTAATACTTATTGAAAAACGGAGGCAAAACCGGGTCGAAATTCCGCCGATTTTCGGAAAAAAACTAAAAATAATTTGACGGGCCGGAAAAACGTTGG
>CAUJKL010000215.1 GCA_963204995.1 Planctomycetota bacterium
ATGGCACTTCCCGCTCTTCGCCATCACGAACCACGCGTCCTGTGGGCGGAGCCAGCGACAGAAGTTCGCGGATCGCACTGCTAGTGCGGCGGCGAGCCCGCAGCTCCAGAACTTGTCCCATCAACACGAGGGCAATGATCACAGCGGCGGCTTCGAAGTAAACAGCGACGTGGCCGCCTTCCTTAAACGAATCAGGAATCACGTCAGGC
The DNA here is from genome assembly GCA_963204995.1 of Planctomycetota bacterium. Lineage (GTDB taxonomy): Bacteria > Planctomycetota > Planctomycetia > Pirellulales > Pirellulaceae. Next base: position 210 of record CAUJKL010000215.1, read on the forward strand.
AAGAGCATTGCTGCCAGACTATAGAGATACGCTGCGGCGACACCCAGCGAGATTAGTGTGAACATGTTCAAGTTCCAGGTGATCACGGATCTCCACCCACGCACAAAGAACGGCCAGCCGGCCCACAATACCACCGGCGTACTCAATGCCAGTTGCATCCACCGAGATACGTTGGGCGAGAGTCCCAGCGTCACGCCAACCATCGGCAGCATCGCCAACAGAAGTACCGGAATGGCCAAGGCAACCGCGACCCAGAAACGGCGCGTCATGCCCTGCAGCTCCGAGTCGTCTTCTTCCTCGTCTGCGACGACATACTTCAGTTCCAAATCCATGCCGCACTTCGGGCACGTACCCGGCCCCTCCTGCTCGACCTCCGGATGCATCGGGCAAGTGTAGACCGTGCGAGTCTGCTTCATCGCTGGATTGACGCGTTCCAGCGGCATACCACATTTTGGGCAATCGCCAGGGTGATCGCTTTCCACGCCTTCACACATTGGGCAGGCGTACTTGCCTGCCTTCGTCGCCATTGCCGGATCTGACGCGACCGACTTCTTGACTGAGTGTTGTTCATGCTGGCAACACGCATGCCCTTGCTCTGCAACCTCGTCTGCCTCTGCGGGCTCGTTGGAATGCTCGCTAAGAAACTTCTTACGACAATGCTCGCTACAAAAGTAATTTGTTTTTCCATCGCATTCGGCACTCAGAGCCGTCGCCTCGTCAATTTCCATACCACAGATTGGATCAATGACCACTAGCAGTCTCCTCTTAATGTCCGGGATTTCAGAAATGGCGAAGGCAAGCGATACCGCGTCCCCGAAGGATTAGATGCCGTACGGTTGCGAAATCTTCTTGACAGAACCTAACTCGGCACAGGATTCTAACAATAAGGAAGATCCAACGCGTTCGGCGGTGTGGTATCGCAAAGGGACACCTATGTAGATACGTGCGGGTTTTAGGCATGTCTAGGCCGTAACCGTGTTGCACCAGTAACACGGATTCGCAAACCAACGACTGCCGCGCGTAGAGGGAGTCCGATTTGGGCAGCGAGTGACCTGTTTCTGGGGCCAGAGACGGCTAAATCGCTTCAGAAGTTCGTCACAGCGCCGAATTCGTCTCAAAGCCGTTCAGGAACTAGAAGATCGTCAAGTTCTCGGTCGCAAGAAGCTTGCTTGATTCGTTTCGATCGTTATCGAGAATCGCGAAATCGGTCTTTCGACGCACGCAATTCAGCAAAACTTAGGTCGGGCTAAGCGAGGCGCCACGTATGCTGGCCTCGTATACCGCCACGCTTTGCCTTTTCAGCTCCACCGTTTTCTCCTCCCACCACTCTGCATCAATCAGCCACAGCGCTCCGTGGTCGTCTGAAGTGTCACCGATCCATGCACCAGATTCTTGGAAGGCACTCTGTACGCGCTCAATGTCCATTGCGGGTGCTCTGAGTTCCCGCAGCACGGCGTTGATCTCGTGCGGGCGCACTGCAACCATTGCAGGCTTGGCTCCATCAGCGTCACAGTAGATGAGTGCAGAAGGCTTCGCGCCCGCCCGATCGAAGTCGAAACCTTCACGGGCAGTCGTGATCTCACCTCCGAGGTGCATTCGCGTTGCCAACTCAGCAAAAGTAGTCGCCCGTTGGTCGCTATCGAAGAACAGAGCCGACTCAGCGTTGAGCACAGTCGCCGGACTACCGCCATTGCGTCGAAACCAGTCCGCCATGTCATAGAGGACGTCGACCACCTTAGGTCCGTCGAGGATATCAACCCACTGATGCCTCCCGCACAGATCCTGCAAGTAATTGGGGATAATCGATGTTGCCGCGCGTCGCAGTTCTCCAAGTGGCAGCGCTGGGTCTGGGATACAAACCCGAACAAAACCGTCGTGCGACCCAACGGCCAATGCTGCGAACTCATCGAGGGGCAGAATGGCATTTCGCAGATGGGGCTCGTCGAGCCATTGGGAAGTGAAACGATGTTGGGAACGCTGTCTGAACTTGATCAAGGGTGGCCACGCATGTCGTGCCGCTGCATCCACAATCACGCTGAGGATCGTCTTACCGCCCCTGCGTCGCGTCGTATCGCACTCAGCGCAGCCGAGCGCCCTGGCAGCAGTCGCACCTGCCTCGTGAGCAAACTCGCCGTCTAGGATGACGCCACAGGGCCTAGGCATCGCAGTGCCAGCCAGCAAGTTGTGACAAACACACGCCGCAAGAGCCCAGACGATCTGGGTGGTCGAACACGACTCTGATAATGCCCGAATGTGCGCGAGCGGGAAGTGCCCCGGTGGATTGAGGTGTTGGGCAGGCGGGTCGTCGTCATCCAACACGATCGCCACAGGCTCGTTCTGGACTTGGCCTCTATTGAGAATCGAAAAGTGCGGAAACTGAAACCGAAGTGGTTTCTTTTGCCAGCCGATTCGGTGTGAGGATTTTATCGTCTCTGGCGGGCTAAATTGCATGGCGATGAATAGGGCGTCCTTGTTCCAACGGCGCTGGTAGTTCAACACATCGCCAGTTTCGTTTCGCAGGCTACGTGAGACGCAAACAAACAAGCCGTCGCGTTTCAAGTCCCTTTCCGCAATCGTAAAGGTTGATCGCTCTTCGCCGTGCGAAACTGCAACCCGATACATGCTATCGCTATTGCCGGTGGTCAAGACGTACTCGACTCTGATCGGCTTGTCGCAGATGACCTCGCCAGTCTTGAGTCGCCAGCCCGCTTCGCTTTCGATGACATGCCGGCCTCTGGCCTGCACCGTCCTCAAGCTCAATCGAAATGGTTCGCATTTTTTGAACCGATCAACTGAGCCTGGCCTCAAGCCCCTGATCAAATCGCGGCTCTCATCGGGTGTTAGGTCTAACTTGTCCAGGAGGCTACCGAGACTCAATTCGGTGAGGCCTTTTGCGTAGTCTTGCAATGCGCAGCACCAAGGTTTCGCATGCTGCTGGATGAGTCGCAGCCAGTCTATTGGCATATGGTGCTTCAAATTGCAATCAATTTCGCGCTCGCTGATTTCGTAATCAGAGACACAGCCACCATGACGTTTGGCCAGCGGCAGCATGGTCGCCATCGGTCCCCAAAAAATCAGCCGTCGTCCTTGCAGCGATGAGGGCAAATGAAACAATGTGTGGTCACGTGATGCATGCACCAGCACAAGCGGCAAAGGCAATCGTGAGTCGACTAGATGCTTGCCTTGGAGTCGCATCCCGATTTGCGGATGACTCATCACAAAGACGTCATCGCCTAAACGTCGCACCCGCCCGCAGTCGTCAGAAAAGAGCATCCCTAATCCGGCCTCTTTAGGTCGGGTGCAACTGTATCCCAGGTTGGTTCGCTTAAAGACAAAATCATTTGCGTCAAAGTCGCCATTGCGCCCGACCATGAGTAAACCAGAGATTCTCCCTGGCAAGTCATGGAATGGAACGACAATTAGATGTTCCCATTCGTGCCCATCGAAGATCCTGCGTGGCCCCGGTCCTGACCCCCGTCGTTTTGACTTCTTGTCGGCGCGATTCGCCCGCTCTTGGATTGCAAACGAATCGGGCGCGAACAACTCCTCCAAGTCCGATTTGCTCGCAACTCCAAAGAACTGACCACCTTGTTCGAGCCATCCCTCTTGCCAAGAATTGTCGAGGCAGAATTTCCGCAACAGCTGCCGGTCGCAGTCAGTGCCGCCTTGTGGCTCCCGTCTCGCCCGCTCCCAGAATTCGGTAAACCTCCGGCGATACATAATGTGATCTCGCAGATACGCACTCACGTCATCGTCTGAGATCGGATCGGGAAATAGACCGTGGACTTCAAGCTGCGCGATGGCAGCATCGACATCGACCTTCCACGTCTCTGCGGCCAACTCGATTACATCCCCGGCAAAACCGCAAGTCCGACAGTGAAACCATACGCCGCCGAGGACGTGATCCTCCATGACGTGCAGCGTCGACTCTGAACACACAGTGCAGTCGACTGCCTGTGGCAGGTATGCGGGACGAGATTGTTCGACGTCGAGAGTGCGGAGTACCCACTCCCAAGACAGCTTGGTTGCGAGTGATTTTGTCGGATTGGACATGATGTATAGCTCCGTTGTCATTGCTTGGAACAGTCACGTTGCTTAGCGATCGAATCACCTTGTTTCGCGCTGCTGTGTCACTAATGGCACTGGCCAATGCATCTGGTGCCGGACTTCAGCGAGCAGGCAATTGCGAACACAGTTAATCGCTTCAGATTCTGAACGCAGGGAGTGATCCAAGTGAATTTCTGTTTCGCCATGCACATGCCATGCTAGGACATACTCGATGTCTGCGTCGCGCAAGCGAGGTATCCACCCATTGACGACGTCGGCCGCGTTCGCGGATGGTGGAGAGGCGATAGACACTCGCAACACCGACTGAGCAAGTTGTCGGGCATTGACGGTGCGGCCATAGCAAAGGTGCAAGGCCAAATCCACAGCGCTCGGAAGGCTGGGGCCGACGTCAGTGACAGGCTCTTTACCGATCGTGAAGTAGGCAATGAAAGTGAGTTCCCGCAGGTCCAGCATCTCCCAGAGACAATGCTCTGCAATTGTGAATCGCCAATTGTCTTCGCCTGCTGATTGATTTGAGCCCGAACTCGTCGGACTCGCCGCGTCTTGTCTTTGCGCCGATACGGCCTGCTGAGCCATCATCAGGGCACGTGCGGCGCGTGACATCCCAGCGAATCGGTTGTCTGGTTCGTTCGTCATCATAAGAGCTCCAAAAGGAAGAGTAGTGGAGTAGCCGTCGTCGTGAGGGCTACCTACAAGTTGGTTCCGTCATTTCCATCGTGGATGACGTCAAGTTAAAAAATTTGTAGTCGGCGTGATCTGGGTTGCGCGACGATCGTAAGCCATCAGCTGCTGCATGCCAATTTCTTATTGCTCGCAAATGGATGTTGGAATGTGTCGCTCTCATCAGCTCTCACTCCTTGGATGTGGCAGGATGCACACAGTCGGACTCCGACCTCGATTTCGCGAGACCGTGATCAAGCCTGCGTTTTCCAAATCGACAAGGGCTCGATATGCAGTCACCCGCCCCAACCCGGCTTCCGACAATGCCGCCGACGTAAGCATGATGTATTGACGCCGATCGAGTTTGACGGCTAGATCCCAAATCATGATGGCCGTGACGACTGAAGCCCTTCCAGGCAGCTTTCCAGCGACCTTCAGCCATTCGATCATTTCGCATTCCGAGACAGGCGATGAAGCAGATTCCAGGTCTGCTTCTTCGTCGTCCGTGTTGGGGCAAATCTCGCGAATCGCGACGTGGCTGAACTCGTTCATTGTTTCGCTCGTGTAACAACTGCGGATAATAGGAACCACTGAGGTATGGGACTCGTCGGGGCATCCGTTGCGACGAATCGGCGCTACAAATCGATGACCTCCATTCGGTAGGAAATTGTGGGTTCGATCTGCTCTTTAAGGCGATCGGCTTCCTGCTCACCAAGCAGATGTGCTAGTTTCTCGTACGAGAATGAACGCTGCGTTGTTGGCGTCACCTGCAAGTCCAGTGTGCCTGCTTCGAGCGGCGCATTCGCTAGAACCTTGGCCTTGATTGTGTCACGAAGCTGACTGTGCTCGCGGACGAACTCCCGCAAGTCTCGAAGGCGTCTGAGCTCGTCCTGCGTGATTACGCGTGCGAGCATCTCGGGTGGCACTGCGCCTCGCAGCCAGTATGCTGCCGATTCACTCGGCGTCGCGGTCAGTGATGTGCTCATTTTCGTATCTCCTGGTAGGTTCCCTCGGGGTGTAACTACTGAAGGTGGTTTGGTGTAGCCTCGTGGTACGGGCCGTTTATTGCGCGCAATTTGACGTATCTCGCTGGTAGGTAAGGAGTGTCAGCTCGCGATCAAAGATTCGTATAGCGCAGTTACTTAATACTTTTTTGTCAGTCTCTGTTACTGACAAGAAGAAGTTAAATAACAGCGCTATACGAAACATTGCGCAATTGTTTAAGTTGTTCATGTTTAAAGACTTTCGCTCCGAGGACGACAGAAAACCGCCTGTACCACACGATTCGCAAGATCATCATCGCGAGTTGGATGTTGTTGCTTCGCGGCGAGTTCGCGCAAGAAGTCGAGCGCATCCTCGTCGACGTCAACAGCCTTCTTGCGGCGAGGCCGATTGAAAAACTCCTCACTCTTCTTGCCAAACACTTCTTCTACGGTCGCACCGTTGCGAGCAATCCGAACGACAGCTGGTGCTGTTTTCTGGCTGCGAGGCAATTTGGTGCACTGGACGAGGAAATAGCCTGTACGTGGATCGTGGTTGCCGAGAACGAAGCACCCATCGAGG
>CAUJKL010000216.1 GCA_963204995.1 Planctomycetota bacterium
TCATGCTTCAACTGCAGCAAAACCGCACGAAGGACTGGGCTCTCACTCGGCTGACGACCATCGGCCAAGCTTGTCGTGCAATGACGATCGAAACCTTTAGAACGACCCTGGAATGGGCCATCGCCGAAATCACCGAAAAAAGAAATCCATCAACCATGTAAAGGCTCAATTGGGCTTGATCTGACAGATTGCAAAACTTCACATTCAAGTTGGAAACGTTGCGAACTTGCAGTGGTTGTGGCTGCTGGCCCTCGTGGCGGCAGTAGTTGCCGTGGCCGCTGTCTTGCGGCGTCGAGCACTGGCGCGGTTTGCTACCGCGAATCTCATCGGCCAACTCATTCCCGCAGGCGGCCGGATGCGTCGTGTTGCAAAAGCCCTGTTGGTGAGCTGTTCACGCAAGCGACCGCAGCCGAGGACCGAGGACTCGAAGCCAAGGCACGCTTCAACTTGGCGGATTGCGATTACGCGGAAGCCGTCGCGTTGGCAGAAAAGGACAAACCAGCCGCGATCGAACGGTTGCAACTCGCCATTTCGCACTATCGCGGTGCTTTGCAGTCCAATCCAGATGAAGGCGACGCACGGGCCAATATCGAATTGGCGCAAATGTTGATCAAGAAGCTCCAGGACGAGGAGAAACAGGAGCATCAGAAGCAAGACGATCAGAAGCAGGATGATCGGCAGAAGCAAGATCAGGAGACGCAGGACCAGCAGAAGCAAGATGACAAGCAGCAACGAGATCAACAACAGGACCAGCAGAAGCAGGATCAAGAGAAGTCAGACGAACAAAAGCAAGACCAACAACAATCAGGTGAACAGAAAGAGGACGAGCAGCAAGACCAACAGAAGCAAGAGCAACAAAACCAGGATCAGCAGAAGCCTGGCGAACAGAAGCAGGACCAGCAACAACAAGACCAGCAGAAGCAGGACCAACAGAAGCAAGACGAGCAAAAGTCCGGTGACGAGTGATCTGGGGACCAGCGGTTCGATTCGTCGTCGCAGTTGAACAACACCGGAAGGGACACCGTCACGGGAATATCATCCGGTGCATCCCGGTGCGACTCAAGGAACTTGCGAAGATCGCCAAGCGTGAGCAAGTGATAGTCGAACGTCATAGGTTCAATACGATCTTCGGGCGAAAGTTCGACGATTCGATTTGATCGTTCTTCGCGGACGAGCATGTTGCCACCCGTTACGCGCACGACTTTGCCGCGCCCCGAATATAGACCCTTGCCAGTTACGTCTTCTGTTGTGCCATCGCTGTCGTTGGAGGCCGAGAATTGGATTACGGTTGCATCCGTGGGCCAATTGTTGGTCCAGAAGCGAACCCAGTCACCAGTTTTCACACCCATCGTGAGCATCTCCGTGACGAAGGGTTGAGGGCATATCGTCCAGGATCACGGGGACCGAGGAGTAAGCTGTGAATTCAGAACCGACTGCGCCGAGGTCTCCCGTGCATCCGCAGGTTCGCCCCGTCGCTTCCTGCGGAAAGACCATTCAGCGCGACTCGCACACCACGCGAAAGCCAATATCGAAGAGACTGTAACGTGGCGAGTTCCAGGTACGGCAAGAGGAACGAGCGAGCCTTGCGGCAGCGTTCCACGAACCGCCCCGGTTTACGCGGTTCGGACTCCCGCTCGTTACGAGCGGATTGACGGTCAGATCGCCGCGTTTCCCGTAGGCATTCTCGTCGAAGACGTCTTGGCACCACTCGTACACGTTTCCATGCATGTCGTAGAGTCCAAAGGAATTCGGCGGCTTCCTGCCAACCAGGTGAGCGAACTTCTCACCAGCGTCGTCGGCGTTCTCGGTGTACCAACCGAATTCTCCTAAGCGGGATTCTTTGTCGCCGAAGCTGTACACGGTCTTCGCGCCCGCTCGGCACGTGTATTCCCATTCCGCTTCCGTCGGCAACCGATACGGTTTGCGCTCGCGTTCGGTCAGTTTTTTGCAAAACGCAGTAGCGTCTTCCCAACTGACGTAAGATGCCGCGATTGCGTCGCCTTCTTGGACATACAACCTTCCTGCCCACGGTGCGTCCGACATCACCGTTCGATATTCCTTCTGCGTCACTTCGTAGACGCCGAAGTAAAACGGCTTGCTGATCTTGACGCGATGAGCAGGCCGTTCACTTTCGATTGCTTCCGCATCTTGGTCTCCAGAGACACCCTGCATGAACTCGCCTGCCGGAACGGCAATCAATTTCATCCCGATTCCGTTGGAGACAACTTGTCCGGGCTTGAACGGTGGATCGGCGGCGAACAGTGTAGCAGCGGAACCCAGAGTCGTAACCGCTCCTAGAAGAATCCTCGCCATTGCGATTCGATGATCGACCATCAATCAGACTCCCGATGTTATTGAATTGAAAGGTCCGCATTGTTTCTGGGGCGAACGGCGACCATAACCCAGTCGCCGAGGTTGATTTTGATGTAATTAAACGCGCGATCGGCGGCTTGGGTTCATGGCTTGGTTCGCTGGCTTTCCCACATCGTTTGTCCGTCGAGCGAGTATTGTTTGTCAATGATCAAGGTAGCAATTTACCGCAAAATCTTCAACAAAATCTACACCATATATCGCGTCCTCATCTGGTGAGAATTCAAGCGTGAAATCCAGTTCCTCACCGGCCGAGCCAACCGTGATGATAACGGAGTACAGCTCAAGATTCGAAGTTCCTATTGATTCTGCGTAGTCGCGTTGTGAACGGAGGTACGCAATAGCTTTTTCGGTGAACAAGTCGATTTTCTGAACGATTTCAGCGTACCGCGATCGTTGTTGTTCCGTAGGCCCAGTAGCGTTTCCGTCCAAGATGACCATATGGCGTCGATCGGCGGTTGGCAGTGCTAACCAGCTACCATTGTCGAGAGCCATAGTTCCAAACATCGGATCATCGATTTTCGTGACACGCGTGAAAAGCCGTTTAAGCCAATTCATTGCGGAGTGATCGTTTAGCCAGCGAAAAAAAACGAATAACACTCTAACCGTCTGTACTCGGACGGTTAGATTGAGCGTTGAACTGAGACGCTTGGCTGGGGCCTATGCGGATTCATTGCCGGTTGGTCTCGACTCGCCGCATTTTAGTGCGTGCCAAGGAGACTTTGCAACGCGACTCGGCCAGAATCTCGGCAACACACGAGCGCCGGTGTTGTCGGTTGTGAGCTTTGTGGGAGCTCGTCTTCGACGCGCGTCCACACCTCTAGCCGAGTCGATCGCGAGTACTCACTTTCGGCGTTCGGCAGAGATGGCTCAGGGCCGCGATGGAAACTGGTGTGACTATCCATCATCCGCTCCCCGCCATTCCATCCAGCGCGGATGGTCCGGGCCGTAAAATAACTCACGCCAGGGCGGACGACGTGTGTGGAATTCCAAGACCATCTCGGTCTGGCATCGCGG
>CAUJKL010000217.1 GCA_963204995.1 Planctomycetota bacterium
GCGGCCAGCGAATCGCACATCGCCGCTTTGATTCAAATGCAGACCAGCAAGGACGAGCTTGCACGCGTGGTCGACGCTGACGGGGCAACCATTGGCTTGCTGTATGCGAGCGAACTCACCGACCCGCTCTTTCGCGAGCCGTAACCGCTGGTGTTACGCTTTCGTGTAACCCAACGATTCGATCACGGAGAGCATTTCCTCAAACGTGATAAAGCGGCGACGGTGCCGAAGCTTGTATTCATCAATGGCGTTGGCCAAATCGCGAGCGTCGGGTGTAAGCCCTTCGTGGCTATTCGAAAACTGGCGGCGCTCACGAACCGGGACTTCTTGCCCGACGTCATAGTTACGGCGGTCGACAAACTGCTCGGCGGGCGTCTCGGTGGCTGGCGACATAATTGGCCTCGACTAAATGCTGGTAGCTTGAAAGCTCGACAGGTTTCCGAAGAAACACTAGGTCGTGAGTTACCCAGAGTCAAAGTTTGAGGTCAGCGAGAGCCGGTATCGTTGGTTCGTTCGTCACGACGGTAACAAACGTTCGGATTGTATCCTTGAGTTCTCGGGTATTTCCGTGGTCATTCCATACGCATGTTGCAAAGCCTCGTCGATTGATGCCGGACATCGCTTGTCAGTTCAGGTCAGCTATAATGCATCGCAGTACGAATATTCTGAGGCTAAGCGTTAGTGATGGTGCAATATGGTCGAGATTCGGTACAGCGGGGAGGCCCTGTGGGAAAGGATCGAGCGAGCGGTGGAGAATGTTAAAGATCGGCTGCGTCGCGTCACGCAAGCCCTCGAACATGCCAACGTCCCCTATGCCGTGATTGGTGGAAACGCGGTCCAGATGTGGGTGGCTCAGGTCGACGAGTCCGTCGTGCGCAATACTCGCGATGTTGATATTTGCCTGAATCGAGCAGATCTGCCCGCAGCGATCACAGCGTTGGAATCGGCAGGGTTTATCTTTCGGCAAGCGGCCGGCGTGACGATGTTCTTGGACGGGCCGAATGCCAAAGCCCGCGACGCGGTACATGTCGTCTTCGCTGGCGAGAAGGTGCGCGAGGAGTATCCGGAAGCCGTGCCGTCGATTGACGATTACGAACGAATCAAGGACGTCCGTACGCTGACCTTAGAGTCACTGGTGCGGATGAAGCTGACGAGCAACCGAGACAAAGATCGAGTCCATGTGCGAGATATGCTGTCGATTGGCTTGATCGACGACACTTGGCTGCCACGCCTGTCACCCGTGTTAGCACAACGGCTGCAAGCATTGATCGATGATCCCGACGGATAGTCCAATCCGCAGCAGACGACGCCGCGTCGATTAATACCGCCCTACCGCAGCTGTCATCCGTTGTTGCTGCTCGTCGATTTGCCCCTTGAGCTGATTGCTCGCCACGTGAGTTGGCTCTTGAGCGAGTGCGGCGATTAAGGCCAACCTCGCGTTCGTGGTGTCACCGGACAGTAACTGGGCCTCGGCCAAGTGGAACAGTAGTTCCGTCGAAGGCTCGCCGCGCCGCGTTGCTTGGGCCAACAGGGTAGCCGCGTTCTCGTGACGTCCCAGTGCTTTCAGGGCCAGACCCTGTTCCAGTAATATTTCTTGAGGCATCTCATCGGGCGGATAGTGTTCGGCCAAGGCATCGAGTGTTGATAAGGCTCGTCGAGGCCGATTCTGTTCACGATAGATCGCGGCCAGCGCGAGTTGTACATGCGGGCAATGTCCTTCGAACGACAGGCTGCGATGATATTCCGCCAACGCCTCTTGCAGCTTTCCCTCATGCCGCCGAACGTCGCCGCGCAACGCCCAAGCACAAGCCAGGTGGCGATTCGATTGGATCGCCAGTTCCGCTTGCTGCCAGGCTCGCTCTGCATCGCCTTGGGCAAGATACATTTCGCCCAGCCGCACGACCAACGCCGGATCGCCGCCCGACAGCTTCACCGATTGCTCCAGGTGCTTAATCGCATCCTCGTGCAGGCTGCGTCGCCACAGCAATTCGGCGTATTGGACATGAGCTCGCTCGTCGACCGGATTCGTCTTGATGGCATTCGCAAACCAGGTCTCCGCATCTTCCAGCTTGCCGCGTTCGAGCGAGTCGAATCCGCGTAGCGACATCTGCCTCGCAGAGATCACGTTCTCCGAGATCGTGTCCTTATGCAGCGAAGTACAGCCAAGACCGTTAACAACGCCGCCTGCCATCAAGAACATCGCCACCACGCGACAAACGTCGAAGCGACTGCTGAAAGTTGTGCTTGGCAAACGGACCATCTTGACGCGGTCTTCCTGACCTAAAAGCAATCCTCGCGACTTCGAACGCTGGACGGGCGAGCCCATATCTGGACTATCGGCACGACGCTTCGGATACGACGAGGCATTCCAAGCGTCGGGATGAAGTCCACGTGTGGGGAAAATAACACAACCGCTTCAGTCGGACAATGGAAACAGCTTGCCCAATCCCTAGCCCTTTCCACTCCCGGTTTTTCAACCGCCGATCTCTTGCTAGCATATCCAGCAAGCACAGACTGCCTGCTCGACGAAAACTCACCGTCTCACCCGCACACACAATTCGATCGCATGACCGTTATCTACGACAAGCTGGGTGTTCGCCTCATTTACGCCGAGGGGTGGAAGATCACCGAAGATGACCTCGATGCCGAGCCACGTACGCTTTCGATCGAGAGTCCCTGTGGCGGTATCTGGGAGTTGATGCTTTACAGCGATCCTCGCGATGGCGACGAGTTGGCTGACGAAGCCTTATCCGTCTTGGGTGAGGAGTACGAAGACCTGGAGACGACTGGTTATACGACCGAGTTCGCCGATGTCGCCGCCAGTGGCTACGAGATTTATTTCTATCATCTCGACTTGCTGATCCACTCCCGAATCATTACGGCTCCGCTTGGAGGACAGACAGCGTTGCTACTCTGGCAAGCCGAGGATCGGGACTTCGACGAACTGGAGCCGGTCTTTCGAGCGATGGCGACGACTCTACTTAACCCGCACAGATTTCCATCGCCTGCCAAAGACGACTGACGCTTTTGCACTTCTTACAAATAGCACGAGGTCTTCGACCAAGCGAGCTTTGTAGGACATTGCCAACTTTTTCTTGGATTTCTTACTTTTCTATTAAAGTTCACGAGTGCTCGCGCCGAGTGGCACGCGACCTGCTTTACATTCTCAAGACAACGCAGACATGGATGCCCGTGGATCTTAGTGCCGCATCGCCGAGGTATGGCGAAATTACAACACGTTACGTGATGGCCTTTTTCACGGTACGCAGGGCTCGTCTGGATTCCCGTATTCAGGCGAGCCCTTTGCCTTTCGAATTGCTTCCATAAGGCAGCGTCGCCGCAAAGTGGGGTAAGCTTCCAGCTTGCCGCCTGCTAAGAAACGCAAGCTAGAAGCTTACGCCACGGCAAAAGTTCTATCGCCCCGTTTCGTCATACAGCGGCAGGTGCCGATAGTGAACTTCTAGCGATAGCAAGTTCAACGCGGTTACGTAAAGCCTTCCAGCATGTGGTGCCCAGCGATCGGCAACCGGTAGTCGCGGGTTCCAACTGCCAGCGTCCGCTCCGGTCTGAATCTGAGCGTCGAGCAAGACAGGACGAAGCTGGTCGTTCCACTTCTTCCAATGATCGCCGCCCATGTGGAACATCACTTGTGTCGCATAATACCAATAGTAGGTATCACGTTTTGGATCGCGAGCGGTGCCGATCGCGGGAGGAGACTCTAACAGAAAGTCCGCGCCGCGAGCCATGTTCTCGTTGTCGCGCCGCCAACCGGTATAGAATCGCATCAGCAAGCCCACGGCGGTCATCGTCTCACTCGCCACGCGTCCGTGTGCTTGCGACTCCGTATCGGGTGCATACGGATTGTAACGATACTTATATCGCTCGCTGCGAGAGCCTTGAGCCGCATCCAACCACTGCACAATGCGAGCGTAGGTCTCGGTCGGAACTTCCAAGTTGGCCAGGTCGCCGCTCTTGAGCGCCATCATCATCCAACCGGTTACCGAAGTATCCGACTCAAGATTCGGTGCGTACCGCCAACCGCCATACTCCTTATGCTGGCTGGCCACAATGAAATCAATGGCCTTTTGAGCGGGTACTTTCAACTCGGGATCTTGTGTCATGCCGTAAGCTTCACTCATCGCCAGGGCTGCGATGCCGTGACTGTACAGCCAAACGCTGCGGTTCGATTCGTCGTCCAACGGAATGAACAAGTCGCCGTCTTCTTTCTGATGCTCGACCAAATAGTCGATGCCGCGTTTTACCACCGCAGCATACTCGTTGTCGCGGTGCGTATAGCCGTAGCCCTGGAATGCCAACAGTGCTAACCCGGTCGCAGCTGTATCGGAAACCAACTGGGCGGAATGATCGACAGCTTGCAAATTCCAGCTGCCGTCCGCCAACTGCTGACGGGCTAAATAAGCCAAGCCGAGCTCGATGGCTTTATCGGACTGCTGACCAGCTGCCGAGCCCATCGAACCGGGCGCGTCGCCCGGCTGACCACGGCCGCGGAAGGCATCGGCGGCGACGACGGCTGCGGTGTTGAAGTTGGGCAATCCGCCAACCTCTTGCCGCACGAAACGAGTTGCCTTCGATTGAATTTGGAGGCTGTCTTCCCGAGCCCGACGGCTGTTCATTCCCACATCGGCCGCCGGTCGATTGCCAAGACCTCCCGCGCCTTCGAGTGCGTCGATTTCGACTGGAATGGCACTAGCCGACTGGCGTGACATGGGGCCCAGGTCGCTCGCCAATCCGACATCACCTGCGTCAGCACTCGCGAGCGCGGTCGATGACGGAGCCGACGGAACATCGACGGTTGCTGCAACGGAATCGCTTAGCCCAGCGGGGCCAACCGTGGAACGTCGCATCGGTGCGGCACTCGACGATTCGTTCCCGACCGACGGCCCGTCAGAAGCAGATGCAGAACGCGACTGACTCGCGACACCTGCAATCGCTCCGGAATCGGCAACACCTTCGACCATCTGCCGACCTGATGCAGCGCCGACCGTTGCTGCGACCGGTGATCCACTTCGACCGCCGGTCAACTCGGCGGCTTTGATTCCCGTGGTATCGACAGGCGAGCCCGATGGCGAGCCACTGGAGTTAGGCGAACCGGCGACCGTCGCCACGCTGGCGACTGCGTTTGCGGTAAAGCTGCGTGAGGGCGATGCTTTGCTGGGCGAACTCGTGCCACCACCCGGCTCTGGCGCACCTGTAAATCCATCGGTTGCTTCCGCTCGGCGAACAACGACCGCTCCCGTCAACTCGCCGCCTCCACCGGCCGCCGCCGCGACCTCCGTTGGCCCAGCCGCGCCACCCGCTGCCGGCGCACCACCTGATGACTCCGCGCGAGCCAGTTGACCGCCAGCTGCTTCGGCACCGGAAGCTGGTTCAGCGTTCGAGGGCTGTCCACCGGCACTCGTCGCCATTCCGGGCGCGAGCTCCGCGCGAACGGCGACTTGCGGCGCGCCGCCCATCGCTTGACGTGCCAGACGACGAGCTCGTTCCTTTTCTTCTTCGCTCTCTTCGCCGCCAGAGGCTCCTCCTGCTGCGGCGACTTCGGGCATTTGTGGTCCGCCGTCCGCTCGCGTTGGCGTACCTCCCGCCAGCGCCGCTGAAGCAGCCGGCGCTTCAGCCGGTGCGGATTGGGAAGAAGGAGCAGCGCCCGAGCCGATCTCCGCTGGCGATGGCTCGCCGCGACCGACATCGGCCAGCGTCGGCGCGATCCCTTGTGGAGTCGGTTGTCCGCCGCCCGTTCCAGCAGGTGCGGACGTTTCTGCCGCGACGATGCTGCTTGCTAAGGTGGGCTGCGGCGTTCCTCCGGAACTGCTACGAGCCAACTGTGGTGCCTGTGCGGACGGATTCAAGTCTGGCTGTCCACCGCCGGAGCCTCGGCTCGCACCGCCACCGCTAACAACTCGCGTCGGCCCGAGATCGACTTGAACTTGCCCGGCATCCGCGGTCACGGCACCCGGCGCGGCATTGGCATTAGCACGCGTCAGCGCCCCGCTCGAGCTGGCGGTCAGTTCGGCGGGCTGTTGCGAACCAGCCACGGTCGCCGCTCCGGTCGTTGTGGCGAGAGTCGAGGCACTTGGCCGCTCGGCACCTGCTAGTGAATGTCGAACTAATGCTGGAGCACTCGGGGCCAGCGCGGCTCCCTCCGGAGTGTTCTGTGTCGCTTCCGCCCGGCGCGCCGAGCCGGA
Organism: Planctomycetota bacterium; assembly: GCA_963204995.1. Taxonomy (GTDB): domain Bacteria; phylum Planctomycetota; class Planctomycetia; order Pirellulales; family Pirellulaceae. The sequence continues at coordinate 6,201 of CAUJKL010000217.1, forward strand.
TGCAACCAGCGAAGGGCTATCCGCCGCATCCAACGCTCGGTCCAAATTCGCAGCTTGTCCAACACCCGAAATACCAGCTAACGAACGGGTCATGGCCGTGCGTGATGCTTCGGGAGTCGGCGCGGCTTCGCCCGAGTTTGCCTGCGCCGTCGCCGGACTGTCGATGTTGGCGGGCGAGGCAGCAAGCTCGGATGTTCGCGAACTGCGCGCCGGACTGTTCGATGCAGCCGCCGCGGAATTGACCGTCGGAGCGCTGGAAGCCGCCGCCCGCGATGAAGAAACAACTTGAGTTGCCGGTGAAAGTTGCGGTCCTCCAGAAGCTGGCGTAGTACCCGCCGTCGATGCTCCCGAAGTCGCTTGCCGACTCACGCTGTTCGACGAGGCGGCAACCGCGCTGGCGCTCCCGGTCGCTGAACCGGTGGTCGCTTGAGCAACATTGCTCGCCGCAGTTGCTACGTTCGGCGTCGCCTGTGAAGTGCTTCGCCCGGTCGTTGCTGCCGCAGTGGATGTCGCAACGGCCGGCGCGGCCATTGCCGTTCGCTGCGGACTCGCCATCGAACCCATCAACGACGGCACGTTGGTCGCCGCACTCGGGACACTGAAGCTGCCTTCGCTCGCTGCAACTTGAGGGCTCGTGACCGCTTGTCGTCGCACTGCGGATGCTGCGGCGGCGAGTTCGGTCGACTGGGCTGATGTGGATGCGGTTGCGGTCTGCTCTGCCGCAGCCGATGTTGTTGGCGCGCTGTTGCTGGCCGTGCTACGACGTGCAACTTGCGACTCGCTTGGCTGGGCAGTCGTTGTGGGCGACGAAGTGGATGGTGTGCGAGTGCTTTGAGTTACCGTGGGCGATGCTGCGGTCGCAGGCGTTGTCGGCTCGGCCATGGCGGTTTGTGTTTGAGCCTGCGACGTGGATTGCGTCCGCGCGACAGCGCTCGAAGTCGCTTCGACGGTTGGATTCGCTTGCGCGCTCGGAGCGGGTGAAGGCGCAACTTCCGCGGCCATCGTCGCCATATCCGGCCGCGAAGTGGCTCGTGCTCGCTGATTCGCGACGGGAGTCGGTGTCTGTGCCAACGTGGGCTGAGGCGCGGCTTGCTGCTCGCGTTGCGGCGAAGGCGTGGGGACATCCGCAGCAGGGCTCGGCGTTGGCAGAGTTGCCGCACGATCTGCCTGCGGACTGGTCGTTGTCTGTTGCCTGGCGATCGTGTTGCTCGGCGCGACCTCTTGTGGTTGCGTCTGACGCGCGACGCTTGGCTGAACGTTGGAATCGACTTGAGTTCGCGGGACAGCTTGCGGCGTGGCGATGCTCCGAGGCATGGTGGGGATCGCCGCCGTTGAAGTCTGCGGACTCGGTTGCTCCGTTGGACGAGCGCGTTCGATGCGCGGCTGTTCGGCTTGTGCCGTGGCATCGGGAGCGGTCATCGCCCGATTCGCTTGAGTCTCGGTGGCCTGGCGTTGCACTTGCGAATCTTGCGACGCGACGGTCGATGGCTGTGGCGTTTGCTGCGACGCCGGCTGCGGTTGCTCGACACGCTGATTCGGTTGAGGCTGGGTCTTGGCTGTTTGCTTACTCAACTGAGACATCTGTTCCGCCTGACGCGGGACTGTCTCGGCAGGCGTCAGTCGTTGGATCTCATTCGGCTTGACCGTTATCTCGCGTTCGGGAGTCGGGGTCGGCTGACGCTCGGTCGGCGGTTCAGGTTTTTGTTCCTCTTTGGCGAGCTGCTCCATTTCTGGTTCCGGAGTTTTCGTCTCGACGGGACGAAGGAGATCTTGCTGTTGATCCGGTTGCGACTCGAATTGAACCGAGTCGTAAATGGGCTCGACCAACGGCTCTCGTTCGACTCGCGTGTCGGCCAGTTCGGTGAACTGAGCCCAAATGCGACCGAAGATATTTGTCTCGATCGAGATAATGAACAGGATCAAATGCACGATGATGCAGAGTACAGCAGAGAATTGAACGCCGCGACGAACCGCACGACTCTCGATCTTTCGTAGCAGCCAGATCAACACACAGACGACGATCGGGATCGCGAACAACCACGTCCAAGCGTTGGCGTACCACTGGCGCTCGTCAAAACGAAGATAGGCGAGGACCGTGCCGACCAAAAAGCCGCCGAGGACAAACAACGCCAGCATGACGGGCCAGAACTGCTCGTCAAACGCCGCCTCTGTCGGCTGTTTTGTCTTTCGGATTGTGCGACGTATTTTTGCCATGCTTGATTAAACGGGGTTGATGCTAACCACCCTCGCCTGCCGTGTTCATCATGTAATCGTGGATTCCCGCTCGCTTACAAAGATTGATCGCGGTCACGGTGTACTCGACCGCTGCCCGCTTGTGTGACCGAATGACTACCGATTGATTCACGGGATTGTTCGTGGCAGCACGCACAAGAACTTCCGCCAACTCGTCGGTCTCCAGCGTTTGTCCGTTGACGTGAAACTTTCCGTCCTGGTCGATGTTGATGAACAATTCCTTCGGCGCGATCGTCAACGGCATCGCTTCGCTGGCATCTGGTAGCGGCACGTCGATCTCGCGGTCTTCTTGCGCGAAACGCGTCGCTACCAAGAAGAAAATCAACAGGAGGAACACGACGTCGATCAGCGGTGTGAGGCTGAGCGTCGAGATCGCTGTACCTTTTTGGATTTTGACTGCCATGTGAGCGGCCTGTTATTTCGACGCTGAAGTGGATGCTGCGACGGGCGGCGCGGGGACGCTTTCGGGCTGGTCGCTCAATTCGCCATCGCCAGCTTGCCGACCAAACCGGACGCGGCCTTCGAATCGCTCGACTTGTGGCATCAAGTTGAACAACATCTCGTCAATCTGATGGAACAGCGTCTGGACGCGGCCTTCGAAGTAATGAGCAAAGATCGCGGCGGGAATCGCGACGCACAATCCGCCCAGCGTCGTGACGAGCGCGACGTAAATGCCTTCGGCCAAATAGTCCGCCTTGTTCAGGTCAGGTGTCAATTGCGTTGTATCGTGAAACGCTCGGATCATGCCCCAGACCGTACCCAGCAAGCCGAGCAAGGGTGCCACGGCGGCCGCCAGGATCAGCCAGCGGACATTCGCGTACAATCGATTCGCCTCGCGCTCGCCGGCCTCGGCCACGGCGTGCTCAAGCTCGTTGTGAGGTCGACCGACCTTCAGCAACATCGCGCGGACGACCGTTGCCGCTGCGGAAGGATATTGCTGGCAGAGCTTATAGGCCTTGCGTGGATCAAAGCCGCCTTGTGGTCCGCCGAGTTGACCCAGGCCAGTGACCAACGCCTCGGGCAACACACGATCTCGCCGCAAGCCAATGAAGCGTTCGATGGTAAAGGTCACCACCAGCAGCGACATCAGCAGGATGGGAATCATGAACGCCCCACCCTGCACCAACAGCGTGAAGATGTTGATGCTTTCGATCTCGGGGCGTGGAGCCGCACTCGTGACGTCCTGACCAAAGGCCAGCGATGGCGAGACGATGCTGACGGCAGCGAACAGCAGCCCGATCGACAACATGGAATACAGGGCGAGCTTGCGCTCGTCGTCGACGCGATTCAGCATTCGGGGCCTCTCTTCTCTCTGGTAGCCATCACGTTCCGCTGTGATGAGCCCGGTCAGGACAGATCCCGCCGGGTAAAGTCTTCTTTCGATTGTAATCCAACGGCCGAGGCTCATCACGACGGAGCGTGATGGCTACTTTATGACTACAACTTTTCCAATTTGCTCAATTGTTCTTTGGCTTGCTGTACTTTGTCGTGCTGGGGGTGACGCTGGACGACGTAGCTAAAGCTGGATTTCGCGTCCGCGATCAACTTTGCTTTGGCAGCGGCGTCGCTGGCGGACTTGATTTGCACTTCAGCACAGCGCCCCGCTTCGTAACCCGCCACCGCCTGCCAGGGCTTCACATCATCCGGGGCTTGTTCGCCCCCGTAGCCATACATTACACGCTTAAACGCGCGGATCGCCGCGTCGAACTTCTTCTGCTCGAAGAGAACTTCTCCTACCATGAACTGGCCGCGAGCACCAACTTCGCCACGCGACAACTCGGTCGCACGTTCGTAATCCTTGATCGCTGCATCGAGATCCTTCAAGTTTTGCTTGGCGAACCCTCGCTCGTAAATGGCTTCCGCGAGAAAGGGAGATTCTGGAAACTTGGTGGCGATCTGGTCGAGCATCTCGAGACTGGGCTGCCACTGCCCATCTTGAGCCGCACTCTGCCCACCGTGCAGCAACGTGAGCACTTGCTTCTGCTCGTCGGCAGAGGGCTTCTTCGAGGCGGCGGCAAAGGCTTCGAATGCATCCTTATATCGTTTCAGCTTGAACAAGCATTCGCCTTTCATGAACAAGCCATCCGCCGCCAAGCTACCGTCGGCATACGCTTTCAGCTGTTCCTCGAACTCTGCCAAGGCAGCATCGTACTTCTCAAGTCGAAACTGAGCCCAACCGAGTTTGTGAATCGCGCGCTCGGCAACTTCGCCTCGTTCCGCTTTGCTTTTAGCTGCCGTGTACGACTTGACCGCTTCGGCGTATTCGTTCTTGTTATAAAGCGATTCCGCCACGTGTAGATTGGCTTCGGCGGAGAGCGGGTTGTCGGGATAACTGGCAGCTAGTTTCGCGAAAGTCGTCACGGCATCGTCCGGCTGATTCCGGTTCGTGTATGCCCAACCAAGCTCGTACAACACATTCGCGGCACTGGCATAATCCTTATTCTCGGCCAACAGCGATTCGAAAGTGGCGGTTGCTTGCTCGAACTTCTTCAAGGCGACTTCGGCCAATCCCCGTTCGTACAAGGCGTCGGACTTCTGCGGCTGCGTGGGATTGGATTTGAGAAAGGAGTCGAAATCCTTGACTGCGTTCTCGAAATCAGCGGTTTGCCGTCGGCACATGCCGCGTGCCAAGTACGATTCTGCGGCGAGTGTGTGTTCCGGATACTTATCGATTAGTGCTGTAAAGCTCTCCACGCCGGCGGGAAACTGCTTTGCTTTCAGCGACGACCAGCCTTTGCCGAAATAGGCGTAGGGAGCGAAGACCGAATCGCTCCACTTGGCGATGACCGCATCATAAGCAGCCGTCGCGGCGGCGTAGTCGCCCGACGCATAGTTGTATTCACCCAAGCGGAAGTTCGCCTGATCGAGCACGGCACTTTCCGGAAAGCCTTTGATCAACTTGCTGACCGTCGTCTTGGCGACATCCAATTGTTTGAGGCCGCGTTGAGCTCGCGACAAGTACAGCAAGGTCTCGTCGGCTTGTCGCCACTTCGGATCGGCTGCGATCGCTGCCGCGAGTGATTGGGCAGCGGGTTCAAATTGATTCAACTGGAACTGGCTGGCCCCCAGCAAGAATTGTCCTTCTGCGATCTGCTCCGGTCGCTTCAACTCCTTGACAGTTTCCTGCAAGGCCGCGATGGCGTCTTCGTACTTCTTCTCCAGATACAATACGAGCCCCAACCGAACGCGCCATGAATCGTATTCGGCATGCTCTTTGTGGTTCGCCAACAAGTCGCGATAGCCCGCCTCGGCCTCCTCGTGTTTGCCAAGTTTCAAATTACAATCGGCAGCCACGTACTTGGTGTCCGGCAGGAAGCGGTCATTGGGATACTTGGCGATGAAAGCCGCAGCGTGCTTGAGCCCCTCGTCGTACTTGCCCAGTTCGAGGGCCGTGAAGGCGGCGTTGTAGAGAGCTTGTGCAGCCAGTTCGCTGTCGCCATGATCGCTGACGATTTGAAGGTACTTGGCAAGCGACGCTTCGCGACGATCCGGCAATGCGTACATACCGTCCGCTTCGTCCAACTTCAAATTGACGAGGAATTTACTCTCGGCGGCTTTCGGAAGTTGTTGCTCGGCGAGTGCGATGGCCTTGGCGGGCTCTTTGGCTTGCAGATGAATGCGACAGAGCCAGTGAGCGGCTTCCGGGGCTTCGGCTTTGCCCGCGTCGATACTCTTTTGGAACCAAATCGCGGCGTTGGTAAAGTCATTTGCGCGGTAAAACGCTCGTCCCGCCGCGATCGTAGCGTCGCCTAGATAAGTCGATTCTGGATAGTCCGTCGCGAGCTTGGCATATAGCTTTCCAGCCTCGTCAAATTTCTCAAGCTTCGCCGCGCAGTCGGCTTGGCGGAAGATCGCGTGATCCGCCGCAGCAAACCCTTCGATACCCGCTACCTCGCCGAACATTTTTTGGGCTGCCGCGACATCTCCGCCCTGGAACACGGTCTCGGCCTTCCGCATGCGAACTTCGTTGTAGAGCGCGCTGCCCTGGAACTCTTTCAAAAACAGGTCATAGATCGCACCTGCATCGGAATACGCTTGCTCTTCTTCGTAAGTCACTCCCAAGGCATACAACCCGTCGCTGCGCAAGGACGATTTCGGATGATCATCGATCAGTTTGCGATAGGCGGCGATGGCTTCGGGCTTCTTCTGAAGTTCGTACAGCGATTCGCCCAGGTAGAAAAGCGCCTGATCGGTGTACTTGCCTTTGGGAAACTGCCGGACCAAAGCCGCGAACGCCGCCGCGGCCTTCGATAGATTTTCGGTTCGGTCCCCCGCCTTGGCCGAATAGCGGCACCAACCGAGGTTGAGAAACGCGTCTTCAGCCAACTCGAACTTAGGATCCGCCTTGAGGATCGTTTCAAAATGGTCCGCCGCCTTGTCGTAGGCTTTCAATTGGAGATAGCAAACGCCAGCGTAATGTCGCGCCTTGGGAGCCAGCGGGTCTTTTGGAAACTCTTTCAGGAACTTCTCCCACTCTTCGGCAGACAAGGCGTATTCGCCGTTATTTTGAAAACTGGCGGCGTCTGAGTAGACAGTCAGTGCCTTGGGCGAGGATTTTGGCGCTTCAGTGTCCTGCGCGGCACAGTTAGTTGCCGACACGATGACAGTTAAAGCAGCGAAGGTCGCGAGAGCGAACGGCGATCTCATGAAAATGGTCCTCATTATCTGATCGAATCCCTGAAGCTGGTTATTCCAGATTGTGGCCATATGGCGTGTGCGCGCGGAACAGAACTCGCGTTATCGGCCATCGTCGGGAGAGAATTATAGATGGCGTGGGTTCTTTCGTAATGCCTGGCCAGCCTTACCCGCGTATCTTGAATAACAATTTACCGCTCTGGTGGTGAAAAGGAAAGCCGCAGTTTTGTACGCAGGCCATGCAGGCGAGGGAGAGCTTCACTATGATGTGGCATCCAAACGGGCTATCGGAAGGCTGCGTGGAGCCACAAATTACGACTGCGGCAGCTTCACGCCCTGAAAGAAATTACAAAGCGGCAATGAAGACAGGCTCATCGCAAGTTGAATTCGGCGATTTCCAGACGCCTGCGGGGCTGGCACATTCTGTATGCGCGTACCTCGCGCGGCTGGGGGTTGCGCCGGCCACGATCATTGAGCCAACTTGTGGAGTCGGAGCGTTTTTACTGGAGTCGCTCGCAGCGTTCCCGCGTGCCGAGAAGGCTCTCGGCTTCGACATCAATGCGGAATATGTCGCGAGTTGCCGACAATTGATCCTGGCGACCGGCCACCAGCATCGTGCCCAGGTTACAGAGGCGGACTTCTTTCAAGCCGATTGGCAGAAACTCCTGGACGCTGCCTCACCGCCACTGTTGGTCATCGGCAATCCACCTTGGGTGACCAATGCCGCTCTGGGAGCGATCGGCAGCTCGAACCTGCCCGTCAAAACGAACTTCCAAGGCCGAAAGGGGCTCGATGCGGTAACCGGCAAGAGCAACTTTGATATTTCGGAATGGATGTTATTGCACTTCCTGGAGTGGTTGAGTGGTCGCCAGGCGACGTTGGCGATGCTCTGCAAGACGGCCGTGGCGCGGAAAGTGTTGCGACACGGCTGGAAACAAGGACTTCAGATCGAACGAGCCGAGCTGCACGGGATCAATGCCGTTGCTAACTTTGGAGCGTCGGTTGATGCGTGCCTGCTGGTCTGTTTCATGCAGCCCGGCTCGCATTCTTGCGACTGCGACGTTTACGAGTCGCTTGACAACTCCGCCAGCCAGCAGCGGACGATCGGCTATCACGACGAACGGCTGATCGCGGACCTGGAGTTATACCAGCGGCGACGAGAACTCGCCGGTTCGTCTTCCTACCGCTGGCGATCTGGCGTGAAGCACGATTGCGCGAAGGTCATGGAGTTGTCTGAATCGCCGGATGGACTCATGAACGGCTTTGGTGAGGTTGTGGAAATCGAAGACGAGTACCTTTATCCCATGCTAAAGAGTTCCGACGTGGCGAAGCAGGCATTGGCACCGCCGAAGCGATGGATGATCGTCACTCAAGCGGAAGTTGGAGCCGATACATCCGCCATCGAGACATTAGCGCCGCAGACGTGGACATATTTATCCGCACACGCCGACCGACTGGATCGACGCGGCAGTGCGATTTACCGCAAGCAACCTCGCTTCTCGGTCTTCGGAGTTGGTGCGTACACGTTTTCACCTTGGAAGGTTGCCATATCTGGTTTCTACAAATCTTTGTCCTTTGCAGTTGTGGGCCCGCATCAAGGGCGACCGGTTGTATTTGACGACACGATCTATGCGATTGGGTGTGAAACCGAGCATGAAGCGAGATTACTGCATCGCCTGCTCATGAGCGACGAAGCGCAGGAGTTCTATCGGTCGATGATCTTCTGGGATGCGAAGCGAACCATCACCGTCGAACTGCTTGCCGCGCTCAGCCTCGATAAGCTCGCCGCTACCTGTGATGCTGTTCGCTAACCAGTGTCTGTCCGAAGCGTCTGTGCGGAGGTTGCCGCAACGGCTTACAATGATATCCGCAGGTGAAGACTAGTGCGTCATCCAGTCTTAATCGCGGGGTAGCGAAACTCGTCAAGAGTTTCGGCCGCCTCGCAAATTGCCGAAAGTCTCGACGACTTTCGCTACCGATCGAACCCCCAATTCTTAGCCTGGATGACACACTAGTAAATCATTTTCCTGCCCACCATTTTCCTGCCATTTCCTGAACGGATTGGCAGGAAGATCGACGGCAGGAAGATGACATCTTCGATTCCTATAACTAACCTTCCGAAACGAAGGTTCTGAATAAATCAAAGGGGGCAGGCGTTTTTGAATGGTGGTCGAGTTGTGGAATCTCACACCCGTCGTCCGTCCTGGCGCGAGTTGTTTTATGGCCCGGACCATCCGCGCTGGATGGAATGGTGAGGGGCGAATGATGGGTAGTCACGCCGGCTTCTATCGCGGGCCTGAGCCATCTCTGCTGAACGCCGAAAGTGAGCACTCACGATCGACTCGGCTCGCGGTTTGGGCGCACGTCAAGGACGAGCTCCAACAAAGTTCACAACCGACAACACCGGCACTCGCGTGTTGCCGAGATTCTCGCCGCGTCGAGTTGCAAAGTCTCCTTGGCATGCACTAAAATGTGCCAAGTCGAGACCAACCGGTAATGAATCCGCATAGACGACCAGCCAAGCGCCTCAGTTCGACGCTCAATCTATCCCTCCGAGTACAGACGGTTAGTTTGTTATTCGTTTTTTTCGTCTGCCGGAGTAGCTGCCAAGACGATGTGGCTGCCAACACGATGCGTCGACAGGGACGTTTGTGGGAGCTACGATTAAGGCGTGGAGAAGACCTAATGGAAATTAAGGCATTCATCGATACATTGAACCCTGAGCAACAGCAAGTCGCCTTTGATCTTCTTTGGCAACGCTTGGCTGCTGATTCGAGATCACTGGACTCTCCCGCGTGGCACGAAGACGTGCTTGCGTACCGCACAGCAAACCCTAGTAGCGAACCAACGATGCCTGTCGCTGAGGCTAGAATTGCAGTAAAGCGGATTATCAATGAACGTCGAAATTCGCAATGAGGCACAGTTGGACATTGCCCAAGGCGTGGCTTTCTATGACCGGCAAAGCTATGGCGCTGGTGACTACTTTTACCAACGAATTTTTGGCGACATTGAGTCGCTGAGTGAGACGGCTGGCATCCATGAAATTCATTTCGGCTACCATCGGAAAATCGCGACTCGTCATCCATTTCTGATTTATTACCGATTGACGACGACGGGCGTCGAAGTAGTCGCTGTCCTCGATGGTCGTTCACGTCCATCCGATATCGATGCGGTACTTCGACGACGTTAGCGCGGACGAACCACGCGGATGCAACTCAGTTCCGGTGCCCCATCAACTTTACAAATGAATCGATCGCCGAAACGAGATGATCCTCACCGTTTTTTTCCCGATGAAGACGGACATTCCTGCCACCTGGATGAACAGTATGACGACCGACTCCGGCGGTTTCCCATCCGTGGGCGTTGGACGTCGCGGTGCCCGTGTCATGCTCCGGACTTCCTGATCCGTCTACCTCCTTTCGCTGGCAGCGCTTTCGGCTGGAATTGTTCTCTGTGTGATCGACGTCGGCCCGTTCCTGTGGGTATTCGGTCCACCTCTGAGTGTCGGTGCTATCGTTGCTCCAATCGGCGTTTCGCTTGTCAATAGATTCATCGGAACGACTTTCGAGGTCGACTTATCGGAACAAGTGGTGACGATATCGCGCCGAAACAAAACGCGGATTCTCCCGTTCGGCAAAATCGTCGCACTGCAACAGCTTGATGCGCCGCGACGTGGTGGCGGTCAGCTCAACCTCGTTTTCCTAAACGATGATGGTGAAATGGATCGTACGTGCATATACTGCCATCGGATTCGCTACTACGTTCATCGGATCGCCCGGCAGTTTGCGTCACAGATACCCTGGCCTGTGATCGGAGCGGATGGTCACGCAATCGGATAACAAGGCGTTCGACCGAAGCGGCGGGCCACGTCGGTTTTGAATTCGAGAGTCGTTCGTCACGTAAGGTTTTGTAAGACGACTTGCTCCACAACCACGCAACATGAAACCCTGCGACCGATGCGGCACACCAATCGCGAATTCTGAATCGCTTTGCGCAGCGTGTTTGCTTCAACGCGATTCAGATGCGAAACACAACGAACAACCCACGGCAATCGAGCATATGTCCGTCGAAACGGAGTTCTCAACTGCAGCAAGGGATCACTGGTCGCTTGTCGTTCTCGGCAACCTATTGCGTGGGTTACCTGCCGCATTCATCTTGGCAATTGCATCACAAATCGTGACCTCGCTTCGGATGCCCGTATCGACTTCCTGTTTTATTGGCGTTGCAGTGGTCTGCGTCTATGGCGTCGTCGGTGCGTTGACCGACCTGCTCTCTCGTCGCGGCAATTGAACCCACTAGGACTCTGTCCGAGAATTAAGAATTAGCTGTGTAGGGCGGGTCGCGACCCAGCCTACACCACATCTGCGGCGGAGTGCCATTGGCTTCGCCCGTGTCCTTCTGGCAACGAGACGAAAGCCGCGTCAGACCGTTGCCCCCCCTTCTCGTTGAGTGAACCGAGCGGCAACGCGGTCGTCGAACCATCGAACGCGCACGACCGTTCTACAACCGACGTGACGTTGGCACTGAACTCAGCGTCTTGCTTCTAAGCCTCAATGTTCCTTGCTCGATCGGCAAAATCGCTACTACACCGTCGATTGCCGTTGGAGCATCACTTCTAATTCTTCGTCACTGATCTGGCGGAAGGAGAATTTGTACCCTTCATAGACGGCGATGGCATAAAACACCACGTCCATCGGACTAAACGACAACTTCATGAACTCGATGGCAGCCGCTGGCTCCGAGAGGATCGCGAGAGTGGTCGAAACAAGCGGTGCGTCAGCGGACTGAGCGACAAGGCCGCAAATGGCGAGAAGATTGCCGAGTGCGCAGCCGAACAGCGAGAAACCTCCCCCCGCAATCCCGAAAGTTTTCGTCATGCCTTTACCGAGCGTTCGCACGGCCATTCCTACCAAGAATCCGATGCCAATTGCCATCCAGCCGATCTGGTAGCCGGACGCGACCGTGACGACGGCCCAAGCAAGCCCACCGGCAATCGCGGCCACCATTCCGCCCACGATGGCAAGCGGGAGATTCTGTTGGGCAAACAGTTTGGAAAGCAACTCCCGATCCAACGAAGTGACCGCAGGAGTGGTGGTTTGAAGTTCACCGGAATCGGACGCCGAACCGGCATGCTGCGAGTCGTCGGACATGGCTTCACCTCGAATGAGTAGCAGCATGGATCGTTAAAGGGACGGTCGTTATAGCCAACGAATCGGCTTCCGTAAAGTATTCGACAAGCCGGAAAAACGTTGGGGCACGGCGAGTCCTTGCCTCACTCCGGCTGACGGATTAGTCTGACGTCCACCCCTCTCGCGTCACCCTGCAAGGATCGTTGTCACCGTGAAGCAAGTCTTAGTTACCGGCGGAGCCGGATTTATTGGATCGCATTTGACCGAGGCGCTTCTCGCGCGTGGCGACCGCGTGACGGTGATCGATGACGAGTCGACCGGCAATGCGAATAATCTTGTCGCCGCTCGCCAAAATGACCGTCTGACCTTCATCCAAGGTTCTGTCGGTGAAGAACAAGTTGTCCGGGAACTGACCGCCGGCGTGGACGAAGTCTATCACTTAGCTGCTGCGGTCGGCGTGGCGTTGATTGCCCGCGCTCCGATGGAGACGATCGAGCGGAATATCTTTCCCACCGAGCTGGTTCTATCGAGTCTCCGCGAGCGGATTCAGCGCGGCGAACGCGTGAAATGCTTCCTCGCCAGCACCAGCGAAGTCTATGGCAAGAACCCAAAGGAGACATGGTCGGAAGAGGACGATCTCGTCTTCGGTTCGACAACTCGCCCACGCTGGTCGTATGGGGCGTCGAAGGCCATCGACGAATTCATGGGACTGGCCAGCTATCGCGAGTACGGGTTGCCCGTTGTCATCGGACGATTCTTCAATGTCGTGGGACCGCGACAGACGGGCGCTTATGGAATGGTGCTACCGCGATTTGTCGAAGCCGCGTTGGCAGGTCAGCCTTTGGTTGTCCACGACGATGGCCGACAAACCCGCTGCTTCGCCCATGTCGATGACGTGGTCCGCGCCGTTGTCACCTTGATGGAGACGGAAGCCGCCGTGGGCCGCGTCTTTAACATCGGCAGCGACCAACCGGTTTCGATTCTCGATCTCGCGAAACGCGTGATCGAGTTGTCGGGATCGAAGTCGTCGATCGCGTATCAGAGCTACGCCGATGCTTACGACGAGGACTTCGAAGACATCCGGCGGCGGGTCCCCGATCTGACTCGGCTGCGAGCCACCATCGGCCACTTGTCGGATCACAACCTGGATAGCATTATTCACAAGGTGATCGATTTTCACCGGCACCGCACCAGCTAGATCGATTCGAATGTCGAAAGAGCAACACGTATCGGAACTCAACGCACCTAGTTCGCCTCCCCATATCATTTGCCTGCATGGCCCGTGGCAATACGAGCCTGTGGCGCTGACACAGTTGGGACCAAGTGGGGAATCAATCGACCTGCCGGGTGAATTGCCTCCGCAGGGCACGCTAAGGATTCCCAGCGACTGGAGTGCGACGCTCGGCTCTGAATTCCGTGGGCGAGTTCGGTACAAGCGTCGGTTCGGTCGGCCTTCCAATCTGGATGCGGACGAGCAAATCGACCTGATCCTGCACGAAATCAGTGGGCTCGCGACCATAACGCTCAATGGCAGTCATCTTCGCGAAACGAAGATCGGTGAGCTGGCCTGTCGAATCGACGTCACGAGCTTGTTGCTCGCACGCAACGAACTTGAAATCGAAGTCAATCTTCCACGAGGCAGCCACGACATAGCCGTGGGCGGCATCGTCGGTGAAGTTCAACTTGTAATCTCCCAAGTCTCACGATGAACGTGCTGGCCGACTACATCCCGCGATCGATCAACAAAGGTTCGTGGCTGACCGCTTACTCGCTGAACGAACTTAAGACGCGAATCACCGATCAACGGATCGTGCTGCCAATTTGTTCGCTCGGCACTCCGTTCGAAGAACTCGCGTCTCTAGGAACGTTCGTGCTGCCGCCGCTCTACCATGAAGCGTTGAACGCCAGACTCAAGCACGACATCATCGCGCAGATTCAGCGATGTTTTCCTTATTACGAGGGCACACGCGAGGCCAGCCGTTGTTCTGCGGTTGTCGAAGTCGTCGAGTTGCCTCGTGTGCGGCACGCACCACCGTTGAAGCCTCGCATCCTCGCGTTCAGCGTCGATACGGCGGTCGAGCAACATGGTCCCCATTTACCGCTGGCAACGGACACGATTCAAAGCTACTTGGCACTCGGACGACTTGCGGAAGATGTTGATGGTTTCTACGTCGGTTCGCCGGTCGAATATGGGCATCTGACGTGGGGCTTGCCGTTTGGGATGAGTATCGATATCACGCCAACGCTGCTCACCAATTACGTGACCGGGTTTGCCAACGCGATGCAGAGTTGGTTGCAGCCGGAGGCCATGTATGTCGTCGATGTGCATGGTTCGATCGTCCATCGCACGGCGATCATCGACGGATTGAAGGCCAGTTCGGTGGAGCGGTTTGCGTTTCGCTGGCTGTACGATCCGCTGGTCGAATTCGCCGGCGAACGCGGCGATCAGCACGCGGGCGGTGTCGAAACGGCCATGGTCGAGTTGGCCAGTCCGGAGCTGATCGATCGCCGCTGGTGGCCAGCGAGAATCGACGAACTGGCGACTCAGCAAATGGACCTTGCGACGGCGGTCGATCTGACACCCGACTTAACTCGTTTTGTCGAACACGTCGAAGCCCGCTCGCTCAACGGGATTGTGGGTGAGGTCCGCAACTATTACAACGTCGATGCACCCACGATGCTGGCTCGCATGCTTGAACTAACGCGAGCCGACTTAAAGACACTCGCCGGAGCCTAAGCTATGCGTACTTGCTTGCCCCATTTCGTTGTTTGCATGACCTTGCTCTTGCTGACCGGTTGCGGTTCATCACCGGCACCCACGGCGCAAAGTACTCCGACTCCTTCGATCGACTCGAACGTTCCCCCTGGAACTGCCCCGGCAAAGCTGAGCGAAGTCGTCGAGGACGCGACGCCGCCCGTCACGGAAGCGCCGAGACCACTCACCGATGCAGAGCTCGCCGAAGGCTGGATCTCGCTGTTCGATGGCGAAACCTTGTTTGGCTGGACTGCGGCCAACGAAGCGAACTGGCGAGTCGAAGATGGCACGATCGTTGTGGATCAAGGTGAGCAAGGGTTGCTATGCACGACCACTCAGTTCGGCGACTACGTTCTTCACGTCGAATTTCGGAGCGCGGCCGCAACCAACAGCGGAATCTTCCTGCACACACCGCTCCAGCCAAAAGATCCTGGCACGGATTGCTACGAATTGAATATCGCCGACAGCGACAATCCATTTCCCACTGGTAGCCTTGTTAAACGTGCCAAGGCCGAAGGCAACTTCGATAGCAGCGATTGGCAAACGTACGACGTGACGGTTAGCGGAGATCAGGTCGTCGTCAATCTCGATGGAGCGCAAGTTCTGGACTACATCGACCCCCAGCCGCTCCATCGCGGACACATCGGCTTGCAGTTGAATCAGGGGAAGGTCGAGTTTCGTAATATCAAACTCAAGCCTCTCGGTACGGAAAGTCTTTTCAACGGCCAGGATCTGACGGGTTGGAAGTCTTATCCCGAACTGCCAAGCAAGTTCACGGTGACAGAGGATGGCTTGCTCAATGTGAAAGACGGTCGAGGCCAATTGGAAACGGAAGGTTCGTATGGCGACTTTGTGCTACAGGCTGAATGCATCACAAATGCCGAGCAGCTGAATTCGGGCATCTTCTTTCGGTGTGTTCCTGGCAGTGCGATGGATGGATACGAATGTCAGATCCACAATGGCATCAAGGAGGGCGACCGCCGCAAGCCGGTCGATTGTGGCACGGGCGGAATCTTTCGTAGGGTCGACGCAAGGCTGGTCGTCGCGAATGACAAGGAATGGTTTTTCCAAACGGTGATTGCCGATGGGGCTCACGTTTCGACGTGGGTGAACGGTTATCAAGTGGTCGATTGGCTGGATGATCGCAGCCCGGACGCAAACCCTCGCAAGGGCCTGCGTCTTGAAGCGGGCACCATCATGATCCAGGGGCACGACCCGACGACCGACATCTCGTTCCGCAATCTCCGGATCGCGGAACTCACCCCTCGCCGCGAATCTGCTGCTTCTGAATAAGTGTTGGCAGTTATAGTTTCGCAGCATCACGTAAAGCTCCTGCCCTGCCCCGCCCGCACCGTTATCATCGCTGACTTCGTGAAGTAATTCACAATATCGATGCGATTGTTGACTTTGCTATGCGCGTCAGACTATGTTGGTGGGCTAAGAGGTTTGCGGCTGTTCAGCTGCAAGGCGGAGAGGGCCGATTCGCAGAGAAGCTCGGTCACAGAGAATCGCCATCCCAGAGAAGACGGTGAAGTCCCGAAGTCAACTCCATCTCATCCGAGGAGGACTAGCCGATGTTATTGAAAGATATCCTTGCTACCAAGGGAACGACTATTCTCTCGATTGAACCGAGCGCTACGATGGCCGAAGCCGTCGACAAGATGGTCGCACATCGCTGCGGTTGTCTGGTGGTCACTAAAGGCGAGTCGATGGTGGGCATTATCTCCGAACGAGATGTCTTGCGTGCCATTGCCGGCGTCTCCAAAACGCTCGACAAGATTGCCGTCGAAGAACGCATGACCAAAGACATCATCACTGGTACTCCCGATCAGAACATCAACGACACGATGGGATTGATGACGGCAAATCGCATCCGCCATCTACCGGTCTTCGACAACGGAAGACTCTGCGGTTTAGTCTCGATTGGCGACGTGGTGAAAGCCGAGCACCAGAAGCTCGCGATGGAAAACCACTTACTGATGAGCTACATCCAGAGTTAACGCTCGGATGGATGTGGCACACTTAGCGGAAGGACGCTTCCGCGCTTCTAAGTGGCGATCGCACGCAGTTCTTTCGGCAGCGAGAAATGAACTTCTTCCTTGCGTAGTTCGCGAATCTCCACCGATGCATTGAATTTTTCAGTCAGGAATTCGATGCACTCCTGAACGACCGACTCGGGGGCGCTGGCGCCAGCAGTGACAACGACTTTATCACTTTCCTTAAACCAGCTCGGGTCGATATCTGCGACACCATCGATCAGATAGCCGCGCACTCCTTGTTCGGTCGCCAGCTCTTTCAAGCGTTGGCTGTTGGAACTGTTCTGGCTGCCCAGCACCAGCACGATGTCCGCGCCTGCGGACAGAACGCGGACGGCCTCTTGCCGATTCTGTGTGGCGTAGCAAATGTCATCTTTGGGCGGCGAGGCGATGTGTGGAAAGCGATTCCGCAGTCGTGTGATGATGCGAGTCGCGTCGTCCACCGAGAGTGTCGTCTGTGTCAGATATGCCAGCTTGGTGCCTGCAGGAATCTCCAGCTTGTCAACGTCTTCTGGCGACTCGACGAGCAGCATGGCATCAGGAGCTTCGCCCATCGTACCCAGGACTTCATCGTGTCCTTCATGGCCGATCAGGATGATGCGATAGCCTTCTTTCGCGTAACGCACGGCTTCGAGGTGGACCTTTGTCACCAGTGGGCAGGTCGCATCAATAGCGTACAGCTTACGCTCGCGAGCGATTCGTCGAATCTCCGGAGACACGCCATGTGCCGAGAAGAGCAAGTTCGAGCCTTCGGGAACGTCGCTCAGACTGTCGACAAAGATCGCACCCTTGTCGCGAAACGTTTCGACGACGTACTTGTTATGTACAATCTCGTGATACACATAGACCGGTGCTCCGAACGCGTTGAGGGCGAGATCCAAACTCTCGATCGCCATGTTCACGCCCGCACAAAAGCCGCGGGGGCTTGCCAGAATGATTTCCATCTTCAATTGCCTCATTTTCCTGTGACCAGCATAATGCAAATTCGACACAGCGACTAGATTGTCAACCGCGACTTTCACACCTGAATAACGGCGACTTATGGCTGACAGTAGATTCGAGGCCGACCTTCGCCGTTACGGTCCACCTACCACTGCTCGCCCCATATCATCCCTCGATGAAGCTCGTGCGTACTGCAGCCAACTCGCCTCATCGCATTACGAAAACTTCTCCGTCGTCAGCTGGCTTTTGCCAAGACACCTTCGTCAGCACTTTTGCAATGTGTACGCCTACTGTCGCTGGGCCGATGATCTCGCCGACGAAATTGGCACCTCGAACGAGCGACTTGCGTTGCTCAAGTGGTGGCGCGGCGAATTGCTCCATTGCTTCGCGGGGCAGGCTCACCATCCGGTCTTCGTCGCGTTACTTCCCACGATTCGTGAGTTCTCGATTCCCGAGCCGCCATTTCTGGCTTTACTCGAAGCCTTCGAGCGTGACCAGGTTCAAGTTCGCTACGCAACCCATACGGACATACTCGACTACTGTAGATGCTCTGCCAACCCTGTTGGACACTTGGTGCTGTACCTGGGACGATGCTACACACCGACGAATGCAGCGTTGTCCGATGCGGTCTGCACGGGGCTGCAATTAGCCAACTTCCTGCAAGACATCGCGGAGGACTTTGAGCGCGGACGCATCTACCTGCCGCAAGAGTCTTGTGCTGAGTTTGGCTACACGGACGAATGCTTTCGACGCAAGCGAGTCGATGCCCGCTGGCGAGACATCATGAAGTTGGAAGTCGACCGTGCGTCCGGATACTTGCATCGCGGCTGGCCGCTTGTCGATCAGTTGCCGAGGGGTCTTCGCTTTCAAGTGGATTTGTTCGTTCGTGGCGGGATGGCCATCCTGCAAGCGATTCGCGACGTCGACTACGACGTCTGGACAACGAGACCCACGATTGGGAAACTAACGCAACTGAAGCTTGCAGCCAACAGCTGGCTGCGACAACGCATTAAGGGCCGACGAGCCGCACGGGATCACGGATGACGAACGACCTCCAGGATGCGTATCGATACTGCGAGCAACTTGCCCGCGCATCCGGTTCCAGCTTCTTCCGGTCGTTCCGCTTATTGCCCGCTGAGCAACGCCAGGCAATGTACGCGCTGTACGCATTCTCGCGGCAAACCGATGATCTCGCGGACAGCAATGAACCTACGGAAACTCGACGCGTGCAAATCGCCGACTGGCGGCACCAACTACGAGAAGCCTTGGAAGGCGACGGTCGATCGCCTGTCTGGCAGGCCCTGTATGACACGAAACTTCGCTTTGCCATCCCCGACGAGTATTTCGTTGCGATCGTCGATGGGGTCGCGATGGATCTCTCGGCTCCGTATTACGAGACTTTTGAAGAGTTGGGCGACTATTGTTACCACGTGGCCTCGGCGGTTGGGTTAGCCTGCATTCACATTTTCGGATTCGAAGACCCACGTGCGAAGCGGCTAGCGGTGACTTGCGGCGTGGCCTTTCAGCTGACGAATATCCTGCGTGACCTTTCCGAGGACGCAGTGCAAGGACGAATTTATCTCCCTCGCGAAGAGTTGGCCCAGTTTGATTGCCATCCGGAAGATTTCCAGCCAGGCCAGATGAATTCGCGAGTTCGTGAACTCGTGCGGTTTCAGATCGCTCGGGCGGAGCAACTGTATGACGAGGCCGCTCCTTTGGCGTCGCTGCTGCATCCGCGCGGGAGACGGGCATTCGTACTGATGTTCTCGACTTATCGGACGCTGCTCGGCGAGATCAAACGCCGCGACGGCGACGTTTTTTCGCGACCGGTTCGCCTCGGCCATCGTGGAAAGTTAAAAGCGTTTTTTACGGCGTTGCGATTCCACGTCACGACGCCCAAGTCCACGAACGACCAGACTGCGTTTTCCCCTCACGCACAGCACATGCCCAGTCCTCATCGCCCCACCGTTCGGCAATCGGAAAGTTGAATCGTGAGTACGCACGCCGCCTCGACGTCTCCGCAACGGGCTGCGCGGATCGGAATCGTCGGCGGTGGATTGGCCGGACTTGCGGCGGCCGTGGCGCTGGCCGAGTCGGGGCAGTCCGTCGAGTTGTTCGAGTCGAAGAGAAGGCTCGGCGGTCGAGCAACCTCGTTCGAAGATCCGCACACGAACGAATCGATCGACAACTGTCAGCATGTTGCGATGGGGTGCTGTACCAACTTTCTCGACTTCTGCGAGCGAGCGAACGTTCGGCATCTCTTGCGGCGCGACTCGCGGCTTCACTTCTTTGCGCGAGACGGGCGACGGAACGATCTGTGTGCTGTCAGTTGGCTACCGGCACCATTGCATCTTGCGTGGGCCTTCCTGCGACTGTCCTATCTCAGCCTGCGGGAGCGAGTTCACGTTTGTCGCGGCCTCGTGCGACTAGCCCAATCTTCATCCCCCACGGGAAACGAACAACTCACGATCGGAACGTGGCTGCGCAAGGACGGCCAATCCGAACGAGCGATCCGCTGCTTTTGGGAAGTCGTACTGGTGAGTGCATTGGCCGAATCGCTAGATCGAGCATCTTTCGTGGCGGCTCGCCAGGTGTTCGTCGATGGTTTCCTGCGCGCCAACGCGGCTTATCAGGTTTATGTTCCGGCGGTTCCCTTGCAACAGTTGTACGACCGAGTGGCGGCCCACTTGTCCGAGCAGGGTGCCGCGATTCGTTTGGGCCAGGCTGTAAAGAGGATTGATCTAAGGGAGAACAATGTCTGTCTGGAACTTGGCGACGAGTCTGCGCATGAATTCGACTTCGTGATCGTTGCCGCAGAGTGGAGGCGAATGGCGGACATATTGCCGGGCGAGCTTTCAGGAATTGCGACTGCCGCCGAGGCGATCAGATCGTCTCCGATCACGTCGCTGCACTTGTGGTTCGATCGACCGATCATGGCTCTGCCGCACGCTGTACTCATCGACCGACTTAGCCAATGGGTCTTCGCCGCCCCGCCAGATAGCCGTACGGCCAAAGAACCAGCATCGCAGTACTATCAAGTTGTAATCAGCGCTTCACGGAACCTGGCCAGCCGCGACCGCGAGTCGGTACTCAGCGAAGTGCTGGAAGACTTGCGAGCAATTTGGCCGGTTGCTAAGCGAGCCAAGTTGCTCGATTGGCGGATGATCACGGAACAGCATGCGGTCTTTTCAATTACACCCGAAGTCGAGCGACTACGTCCGTCGCAGCAAACCGCATGTCCACCGATCTTATTGGCGGGCGACTGGACTCAGACCGGTTGGCCAGCCACGATGGAAGGTGCCGTGCGTAGCGGCTATCTCGCGGCCGAAGCGATCCTTGCTCAACTCGGCAACGACCAGCCGCGAGTCGTCCCCGACCTCGAACCCAGTTGGCTCGCCCGCGCGTTGCGGCTGACGTAACATGAGTCCCGGTCGCCACGACCGAAGTTTTGCCCCGATCGAACCAAAGTAGCAGTTCCCTTGACGCGCACTCGCCTTCTCATCGTTGCCATCATTGCCATCGCTTTCCTGTGGTGCTTCGGATCAGTCTTGTGTCGCGATCGCAGTTTCGGGTTTCGAGATGCCGCGAACTACTATTACCCGTTGTTTGAATGGGAATGCCACGAGTGGCGTGCCGGACGGTTACCGTTATGGAACCCACTCGATAACGGCGGAACACCGGTACTAGCCGACACGACCTCCAGCGTTCTCTATCCAGGCAAACTTGTATTTACATTGCCGATCAGCTTTCGGTTGCGCTATCACCTCTACATCACCGCACACATCCTGCTGGCTGCGGGAATGGCTTATCGTCTGGCGAGGCACTGGCGGCACAGCGTTGAAGCCTCGGGGCTGGCAGCGATTTCGTATGCCTTCGGCGGTAGTGTGCTCTTTCAATATTGCAACGTTGTTTTCCTGGTTGGAGCAGCCTGGTTGCCGTTCGGCTTGCTGGCCGCTGATCGGATGCTACGTGAGCGAAGCTTCGGTTGGGCTCTGACGCTTGGCGCGACGCTGGCGCTGATGGTTCTGGGTGGCGATCCGCAAGCGGCGTATCACACGGGGGTGCTATCGGCACTCTATGCGTTGTTGCTTCGTTACGATCGCGGAGCGGCTTCGCTCACGACAGTAAACTCATTTTGTAGGAGCCGCCCTGCCCTTCTCGCGACGGCAGCTGTCGCCGGGATCTGCCTCGCATTCGTCCAGATCCTTCCCGCAGCTGAGTGGGCGCGGCACAGCACTCGCGATTCGCCCGATGCTCCACGAAACGTGTACGAGATTGCCGCTTCGATCGTGCTAGGCAAGGCGTCGGACGAAACCGAGAACGGGGGCGGTTTGTTTACAAGTCCACAGACAGGTACACATTCGCGGCACGTTTATGAGTTCTCAGTCGGCCCGTGGCATCTCACTGAGTTCGTGTGGCCGACCTTCTTTGGTCGCACGTTTCCTAAGAACGAGCGCTGGAGTACGGCGTTTCCCGGCGAAGGCCGCACTTGGACGCCGTCGCTATATCTCGGATTGCTGCCGTTCGTGTTGGCGATCTGTAGCTGGCGAGTTCGGCGGTGCGATGCACGTGTACGTTTTCTGTCGTTACTCACGTTGCTCGCGTTGCTGGGAAGTTTCGGTTGGTACGGAGTTGGTTGGATCGTCTATGAGTTACGCGCGAGCTGGTTGAACCAGTCGCCGGACACCTTGTTAATCGGTGAGCCCGTTGGTGGGCTGTATTGGTTCTTCGTCACCTTGCTGCCGGGCTATGTCTACTTCCGGTATCCCGCCAAGCTGCTTGTGATCGCATCGCTCGGTATCAGCATGTTAGCTGCTCGCGGTTGGGACGAAGTGCTTGCGGCGAACTCGCGTCGAATCGCCCGCGTGCTCGCTGCAATTGCCGCCATCAGCCTGTTCGCCGCTGCTGGATTCGGGCTATGTCAAACGCCGTGGAAGGCGTGGCTCGCCGAGACCGCTCCGGATGCGATCTTCGGATCGCTCGACATCGAGGCAACCACAGGCTGCGTCTTGAACGCCTTGTTACACGCAACGGTCTTGGGGCTCGGATATTGGTTCCTGCTCCGCGCGACAAACTCGCGGCTTGCCCGTTCCCGCAGCGTGTTGCTACTCGGAATCACCGCGATCGAACTTTGTTTGGCCAACGGCTGGATGACGCTTTCCATCCCCGGCGATGTGTGGTCGCAAAGACAACCGCTCGCCGAGGCAATCGTCTCCGCTGCGGATAGATCATCGCCACCGCGATTGTTTCGCGACTCGTCGGTAACGATGTTGCCGAAAGTGTGGAGTGAAGAAAGTGATGACGAGCGTCTCGCCGAGGTGGTCCGGTGGGAGCGTGCGAGCTTGCTGCCGAAGCATCATCTTCAGCAGGAGGTCGCCATAGTCGGAAGCCACACGACGCTGACATCCGCCGATTGGCAATCGTTCTTGCGAGTTGCTCGCCAGTGGGACAGCGAGCGCGCGACCGATCAAGACGGCACGCTCCTGAATTCGATGTCCGTGCAGTTTCTAGCGACTGACAAGAGCATTCGGACATCAGAAGTCCACGAGTTGAACGCTACGTTGGAAGACAACGTCCGGTTGTACGCCGACTCGCGAGCGTTTCCTCGTGCATGGATCGTCCATGAAGTCGAAGTCATTCCGCCCTTAACCAAGCGATCCCGCTCGGTGATCGATCAAAGGACTCGCGAGGTGTTCTTGGACGGTGATCGCCCGCGCGATCTTCGCTCGGTCGTCGTGCTTGAAGCGGAGGCGGTGCTAAGCCTTCCGAAATATCAAAACCTTCGGAAGGCTCACGAAGCGGAACCGTGCTCAATCACCCACTATTCGCCGCAACGTGTGGAGATTGCAGTGACCCTGACGGAACCCGGATGCCTTGTCTTCAATGACACGTTTTATCCCGGCTGGCACGCCGTTCGAGTGACGGACGGCGTAATCCACTAATTGGAACTCAATCTAGCCAATCGATTGATGCGAGCCGTGCTTTTGCCTGCTGGCCAGCATCGCGTCGTCTTTACGTACCGCCCACAACGAGTCGCCATCGGAGGCGTGGTAAGCGGTTGTGCTTGGCTACTGCTGCTGGCTTACGGTATTCGCTGGGCGCGTAAGTCCCCGACGGTCGTGACCTAAGACGGTCCTCGCCCCATCAGGCGTTGTCAGATCTGATAGTTCGCATCGGGGTTCAACTCGTCCGGCGTTTCGGCACGAATACGGAGCTTAGGCGACTCGATCGTCACGGTCGTGCGAGGGGCGACGCTCTTGGTTAGCCAGACGCTCGAACCGATTACGCTGTCGTGGCCGATCACCGTCTTGCCGCCGAGTACGGTAGCGCTGGCGTAGATCACGACGCGATCTTCTAGCGTCGGATGACGCTTCATGTTGCGTAAGATGTTGCCGTCGGCGTCCGTGGGAAAACTCAGAGCCCCCAGCGTCACACCTTGATAGAGTTTCACATGGTTGCCGATTTCGCACGTCTCGCCGATTACGACTCCGGTCCCGTGATCGATGAAGAAGTGGTGGCCAATCTTGGCACCGGGATGGATGTCGATGCCCGTTTCTTTGTGAGCCCACTCGGTCATCATTCGCGGGATGAACGGGACACCGATCTTATGCAATTCGTGAGCGAGGCGATGCACCGTCACGGCTTCTAGGCCGGGGTAGCAGAAAATGACTTCGTCCAGATTCTTGCAAGCCGGATCGCCCACGAACGCGGCTTCGGCATCCGTTGCCAGAATGCTGCGTAAATCGGGTATTCGTTCCAGAAAGTCGATAGCCATCGCTTGGCCCTTGGCTTCGTAATCGACTTGGTGTTCGCAATCTTCGATGCTCTTCGTGACACGATCTTCATGGTGGAGCGCACGCCCAATCTGGATCGTGAGCGTATCGTGCAAGCGGTCGATCAAATCTCCCACGTGATACGTCACGTTTCCCATGTGCAGACCTTCGCGACGCCGATAGCCGGGGTAGATGATCTCCTTCAAGTCTTCCAACGCTCCGATGATTTCTTCGTACTTGGGCAGCGGGCAATGCCCCAGATGATTGATCTTGCCGACCTCGGAGTAGGTGCGCACGATCCGGTCGGTCAGGCGAGGCAGTTGTTCTTTGAGGCGAAAGTCCGATGACATGCTAGGACTCCAAGAGGCCTGCGAATCGTTTGAGGCGATTCGCGGTGGCTGGTGGAAAGCGAAAGTAGAAACGCGATAGACACTATGTCTGCACTGCAAGTTGGTCCAGGTTACCCCGGACAACTACAGAGACAACAGCAAGCAATGCTGCGAGGAGTGAGGAATCGAGGTCTCTGATGAATAGGCATAAACGCATTCCCTTTGCCGGGAATCGTAGGCATTACAACCAGCACAATCAAGGTATCAGAATTATCTTCGGGCTTCGCGAGCCACAAAGTTTAGGCCATTCTTTTGGGACGAAATCTCTAAGTTACTCGTCTTCTTCGTCGTGGCCTTTGAACTTGGCCATGACCTCTTGTTGAATATTGCCGGGCATCACGTCGTAGTGGCTGAACTCCATGTGATAGCTGCCTTGACCGCCCGTCATGCTGGACAACGTCCGAGCATACGTCATGACCTCGCGGAGCGGAATCTCCGCGTTCACGGTCTGCATTCCGCCGCCTGCCGTATCGGCTCCTTGAACGCGGCCGCCGCGAGATGACATGTCGCTATAGACGTCGCCGACATTCGATTCGGGAACCGTGATCGCGATCTTGACGATCGGTTCGAGCAAGCAAGGTCGCGCCTGCTCGAAGACTTGGCGAAAGACCATTCGCCCTGCCGTCTTAAAGGCTGCTTCGGAACTATCCACGGGATGATGCTTGCCGTAGTGGACCTCGATGCACAGATCCTGCACCATCTGTCCCGCGATGACACCGCCTTCCAATCGTTCCTTAAAGCCCTTCTCGATCGCCGGCATGAAATTGCCGGGGATCACACCGCCCACCACCGAATCGACCCACAAGAAATTGTGTTTCTCGTCATAGTGATAGGTCTTCATGCTCGGAAAGTTCACCTTCGTGCAGAACTCGTCCAAGTCGGTGCCGCGCGGCAATGGCCGCATGCGAATATGTACCTCCCCAAACTGACCGCGACCGCCGGATTGCTTCTTGTGACGGTAACTACCTTCGGCCGACGTTTGAATCGTCTCGCGGTACGAAATCTTCGGCTCGTGCGTATCGATTTCTAACTTGTCACGGCGAGCCAGACGTTGACGAATGACGGTCAGGTGCAATTCACTCATGCCCGTCATGACCAGTTCTTTCGTCTGGGCATTCAGTTCGACATGAAAGGTTGGATCTTCTTCGACGAGCTTATGAAGCGCGGTCGACATTTTCGTTTCATCGCCGCGACTCTTGGGCATCACGGCTAATCCCACCATCGGTGTCGGGAATTCGATCGGCGGCATGGCGATATCACCCAAGCTGCTGCCGATGTGCAAGTCCTCCATCTTGGCGACGGCGACGATGTCACCTGCCTCGGCACGATCGATCGGCGTCGTGGCTTCGCCCATCACTTCCAACAGCGGGCCCAGCTTGATGTCTTTCCGCGCGGTGGATGCGTGAAGGTGATCGTCCTTCTTCAGTTGCCCGGAGTAGACTCGGATGAAACTCAGCTTCTGTACGAAAGGGTCGATGCGAGTCTTGAACACCTGAGCGACTAACGTGCCGTTGGGGTCGGGAGTGACTTGGACCTCCGCGCCGTCTTTCGTCGCGGTCCGCGCGACGTCACCGGGAGCCAGCCCACAGATGTCGATAGCGTCAAGCAACTCGGAGACTCCGATGTCCTTGAGGCCCGAACAGCAGACGATCGGAATGAAGGTACCAGCAGCAACTGCCTTGACGATCAAACCCGACAACTCGGCCAGCGATGGCGACGTACCCTCGAAATATCGCTCCAGCATCGCTTCGTCCGATTCGATGATCGATTCAACCAGCGAGTCGTGGATTTCGCTGGGGTCGACCAACGCGCCGCTTGTATCTTCGGGTAAGTTCAGTGTACTGGCGACGCCACGGAAGCTGGCTCCCGATCCAAGCGGAACGTTCAACAAGACACAGGCACCGCCCCACAACTCGCGTATGTCGTTGACCAGCCCCTCGAAATCGATGTTATCAGTATCCATGCGATTGATCACGATCATTCGCCCGATACCAGCCTTCTCGGCTTCCTTGAACATCCGCCGCGTATTGACAGCGATGCCCGAATGCGCGTCGATGACGATGGCCGCCGTCTCAACCGCTCGCAACGCGCCAATCGCCTGGCCGACGAAATCGGGATAGCCCGGTGTGTCGATCAGATTAAATCGCTTGCCAGCATGGTTGCAATGCACAACACTCGCTTCGATCGAGTACTTGTGATCTTTCTCTTCTTGATCAAAGTCGCAGATGCTTGTGCCATCAGCGACACTAGGGTTACTGCTGACTGCTCCCGTTTTGACCAAAATCTTGTCGACCAGCGTTGTCTTGCCAGCCGAACCGTGACCACAAAACGCAATGTTGCGGATGTCTGCGACTTTCACCTTCGCCATGCGGATGTTCCTTATTCAGTCGTTTCCTCGGCACTGGTATATATGTAGCCGAAGTCGGGAGTCTTCGTAATATCTGAAGTCTCACGACTTCGGCTACAGGTACGTTGTCTTCTGTTAGATTCTCGCGTTCATTTTTTAAAGCCGCCGATCTTGGCTGCCGACACCGCGTCCGCGATTGTCAGCGTCCGTTCGTATAAGGCTCGACCGATGATACAGCCAGCCATATCCATCCGAGCCAATTGGCGGACATCTTCGACATTCGTCACGCCCCCCGACGCAATTACTGGGATATCGACCGCCTCCTTCATCTCGAGCATCGCGGGCAGGTTCGTGCCCGCCATCATGCCATCCTTTGCAATGTCGGTATAGACGATCGCGGCGAGCGGTTCGTCGGCATACTGCTTTGCCATATCCGTGGCCGAGACGTCGCTGACATCCAGCCAGCCATCCGTCGCAACTCGCCCGTTGCGTGCATCAATTCCCAGTACCAGCTGCTGCGGATAGGTGCGGCACATCTCGCGGAACCAGTCAGGCTCCTTGAGCGCCTTCGTGCCGATCACCAAACGATACAGCCCTGCGTCCAGCCACGATTTGATTGTCGCTTCGTCGCGCACTCCACCTCCCAGTTCGCACGGGATATCGACGGCGGCGAGGATTGCGGCGACGGCTGCTTTATTGGCGGAAGTTCCATCGCGAGCTCCGTCCAAATCGACGAGATGCAGATACTCCGCACCTTCATCGACCCACCGACGAGCCATTGCCGCCGGGTCGTCACCGAACACCGTTTCGCGTTTGTAGTCGCCTTGCTGAAGGCGAACACACTTCCCACCACGCAGGTCGATCGCAGGCCAGATTTGCATCCTTCTCTATCCGCTCTCTAGGAGTCGAAGAAAGGTCGCAATATGCCACAGCGTTGGG